>CAMODR010000010.1 GCA_946611495.1 uncultured Methanobrevibacter sp.
ATTATTTTATTATTTTATTATTTTATTATTTTATTATTTTATTATTTTATTATTTTATTTGTTATTGGTTATTTTGGAGTTAATGCTCTGTTATTTTAGTATTATTTGAATTATATTGTTTTATTTTAATTTTGAGATGATTTTATGTCTTCAATATATATTAAGAATGTAAATATAATAAATCCTTTTGATGAGGAGCCATTGGAAGAGAGACATGTTTTAATCAAGGATGGCAAAATAGAGTCTTTGCATAAGGAGGAATCAACTCTTTACAGCAATCATATTGTAATAGATGGGGAGGATAACTATCTTCTTCCAGGTTTTATAGACTCTCATGCTCATATCATGGCTAATGGCTTTCATAAGGAAGACACTATGAAAAATCCTCTTGCATTGCATTTTTATAATGCTGTAGCAAATATGAAGGATACAATCGATGCAGGTGTAACAACTGTTCGTGATTGTGGTTTGGCAGATATTGGGGTTAAGATGGCTCAAGAGAAGAAAATATTTCCATCTCCTAGATTGAATATTTCAGTCAAGCCTTTAGCTATTACAGGAGGTCATTTTGACTTTTTCCTTAACTCTGGTTTTGATATGGAACTTGCATATCCTGGATTTCCAGTTGGAACCTGTGATGGTGTTGAAGGGGTTCTTAAAAAGACTCGTGAGGTAATCAGAGCCTGCCCGGACTTTATTAAGATCATGGCTAGTGGTGGCGTATTGTCTCCATACACATCTCCTGAAGTTTCCCAATTCAATCCAAAAGAGCTAAAGACAATAGTGGATGAAGCTAAAAACAATAATTTAAAGGTTGTAGCACATTGTCACAGTTTAAATGGAATTGAAAAATGTGCTAAGGCAGGGATTAAATCCATTGAGCACGGTACATTTATTGATAAGAAAACCTCTCAGTTATTGGCTAAAAAGAGAATATA
Organism: uncultured Methanobrevibacter sp.; assembly: GCA_946611495.1. Classification (GTDB taxonomy): domain Archaea; phylum Methanobacteriota; class Methanobacteria; order Methanobacteriales; family Methanobacteriaceae; genus Methanobrevibacter. Next base: position 939 of record CAMODR010000010.1, read on the forward strand.
TCTTACTCCTACTTTAGTTGTTCATCATACTCTTATTGAAGAGGGTTTCCCAGTATGGGATAAGTTTGCAGATGATAAAACCAAAAAGCTTAAGGAAATTGTAAAGATACAGAAAGAAAATATATCTGTGGCTTATGAGGAAGGAGTTAAGTTCTTAATGGGTTCTGACTGTGGTGTAATCGATCATGGAAGAAACCTTGGGGAGTTAAAGTATCTTGTAGATATAGGAATGTCTCCTATTGAGGCTATTCAGGCAGGAACCATTGAAGGAGCTAGATTCTTCCATCAAGAGAATCAGTTAGGTTCTATTGAAGAGGGAAAAATAGCAGATATGATAATTGTTCGTGAAAATCCTATTGACAAGATTGAATCACTTGCTGATAAGGATAATATTTTAACAGTTATCCAAGAGGGTCAAATCCTTAAGGATAAGCCTATCTTTTAATAAAACTCTTTTTGCTTATTTAGAATTTTGTTAAAAAATTCTAATTTATTTATTTTTCTTTAAAAAAAGGCTATGGGTATATTTAATTTAATTATTTATTTTTCTTTAAAAAAAGTAATGGAGATAATTTAATAAAATTATCTCTAGAAAATATTTTTTATTTTATCCATAACGCCGCCAGCAATCATGCCTGCTGCAATGTTATAGATTTCGTCAGCTTTTGCTTCATCGACACCTAATTTTTCAGAAATTAAGCTAACGATAGCATTTTTGTTCTTATTTCCTGCAATAAAATTGCTTTCAAAGATTTCGTTAACTATATTGCCTTGGCTAGGGTCTAAGTTTGCTTGCTTGACTAATTCTTGAATAAAATCATTTTTGTTCATAATTAATCTTTTGTTGTTATAGTTTTAAATTTTTTCTGATTTTTTTGCCATATTTTCTATTTTGCTTGCCTATTTTTATTTATTCTTTTATTTGGCATTGTTGAATATTTCATAAATTAAGTATTTTTGTTTAGGTTTACCAAAACTTTTATATTATAATTGCTCTATAATTATAAATATTAATAATAATTATAATGACCATTTTTGGTGTTAATTTTTATAAACTTAAACAATTAATTAAATACTTAGGTGATAAATATGGCTGAAAAAACTTTAAATGTTGTTGGTATGCACTGTCCTTCTTGTGTAATGAATGTTGAACTCACTATGAAAGACTTAGATGGTGTAGACGAAGCTAAAGCTTCATTAGATGACAACACTGTAACTGTAGAATACGATCCAGAAAAAGTAACTGACGACGACTTAGTCGGTGCAGTTGAAGAAGCTGGATTCAAAGTAGAATAAGGATATGGCTAAATATTTCAAAATAACTATTTTTATTATTTAATAGTTATTTTAATAATGCTATTTTTCTAATTTTACTTTATTTTTTAATTTTATCATTTTAGTCTTTTTTTATAGTTTATAATTGAAGTATTGGGGATTTAATTATTTATTTTCATTGAATTTAGACTAAAAAAATTTTTAACTATTGTTATAAAATAAAAAATTATTATTTAAATCTGTATAATTATAAATCATATGATTATATTTTTAAATCACTAGTAAAGGAGGGATTATATGGCTAAAAATAAAGAATTAAACATTCCTGTAGATGGTATGCATTGTTCTTCATGCTCACTTCTTGTGGAAAAGTCATTTAATAGGCTTGATGAAGTGGATTCAGTGAATGTTGACTTGAATACAAATAAAGCCCATATTGTCCTAAATGATGATATTTCTTCTGAAAAGATAGATCAGACTGTTGAAGCAGTAGGCTTTACAGTTCCAAAGGAAGAAGTGACTATTCAAATTGATGGTATGCATTGCGCTTCATGTGTAAATAATGTTGAAAGATTCTTGCCTCGTGTTGATGGGGTAATAGAGGCTAATGCTAATTTATCTAATCAAAAGGTGACCATCCAATACTATCGAGACATGCTTGATTTAAAGGAAATCAAGAAAACCATTGAAATGTTAGGTTTTGAGTATCTTGGCCTTGATGGTGAAATGGACATAATGGATGAGGAAGAGCGCTATCAAAAAGACTTAAGAGGCAAATTATATAGGATTATTGTCGGTCTTTTCTTTGCCGGAATACTGATGGCAATCATGCAATTGCATATAATGGTTCCTCCACTCACTATGGGACAATTGTCCTTAATAATCGCAATTTTCCCATTCTGTTATGTGAGCTTGCCGATTCTAAAGGCAGGATGGAACTCATTTAAGCATAAAAACCTTGATATGGACGTAATGTATTCAATGGGTATCCTTGTAGCATTTGTATCAAGTGTTTTAGGAACATTCAATATCGTTCTTGACTCAAGTTTCATGTTTTATGAATCTGCAGTGATGCTGCCTTCATTCTTGACTATTGGAAGATATCTTGAAGCAAGGGCTAAAAGAAAGACATCCTCTTCAATTAAGGAGCTTATAGGCCTTCAACCAAAGACAGCTACTTTAGTCAGTACAGATGAAGATGGAAACACTGTAGAAAAGGAAATTGACATTGAAGACATTAATATTGGAGATATCTTGCTTGTAAAGCCTGGTGAAAAGATTCCTGCAGACTCTGTTGTAGTCGATGGTGAAAGCTATGTTGATGAGGCTATGATTACTGGTGAGCCTGTTCCTAAGCTTAAAAAAGCAGGAGTGGATGTATTTTCCGGTACAATTAACCAAGATGGTGCCCTAAAGATTGAGGCGCAGAAGATTGGTTCTGAAACAGTCCTATCTCAAATCATTGAACTTGTTGAAAAGGCACAAGGATCTAAGCCTCCAGTTCAAAGGTTGGCAAATAAGATTGTAACTTGGTTTATTCCAACAATATTGGCTATAGCTATTATTGTATTCTGCTTATGGTACTTTGTAGCCGGAGAAACATTATTATTCTCACTTACCTGCCTTATTTCAATTCTTGTTGTTGCATGTCCATGTTCCCTTGGTCTTGCAACACCGACTGCCGTTACTGTCGGAGTCGGAAGGGCTGCTGAATATGGTATTCTTATCAAGAATGGGGAAACTTTGGAAAGCTCTAAAGATGTAGATGTAGTGGTTTTCGACAAGACAGGAACCATTACTGAAGGAAAGCCGGAAGTGGCAGATATCGAATCCTTTGGTCTTGATGAGGATAAATTCCTTCAAGTATTGTCAAGTGTTGAGAATAATTCTGCCCACCCAATTGCAAAATCCATATTGAATAAGTTTAAGAAGAATAATATTCAATTGGCAAATGAAGGTAAGGATGACCTTAGCTTACTTGAAGTTGAAGACTTTGAAAATGTCACTGGTAAAGGTCTAAAGGCTAATGTAAATATTGATGGTGAGTTTAGGCCAGTTTTAGCCGGAAACCTTAAGCTTATGGAAGCAGAAGGTGTAGAAGTAAGCGAAGATGTTCTAAATAAGTTTGATGATTTCGTTAGCGAAGCAAAAACAACTATTGTTATGGCTTTAGATGGCGAAATAAAAGGAATAATCACTCTTATGGATAAGATTAAGGACTCTTCTAAATCTGCTATCGATGAATTGCATAAGATGGGCATTGAAACCTATATGCTTACAGGAGATAACGCTAAAACAGCAAGCACTGTAGCAAATGCAGTTGGCATTGATAATGTAATGGCTAATGTTCTTCCTAATGACAAGCTGGACAAGGTTCAAGAACTTCAAAAAGAAGGAAAAAGAGTACTGTTTGTTGGAGATGGAATCAACGATGCTCCTGCACTTTCTCAAGCTGATGTTGGAGTAGCTATGGGTAATGGTACAGACATTGCTATGGAAAGTGGTGATATCGTTATTATGGAAGGAGACCTTGAGAATGTGGTAGCTTCCATTCAGTTCTCACAGAAAGTTATGACAAGGATTAAGCAAAACCTTTTCTGGGCTTTCGCATACAATATGTTACTTGTACCTGCGGCTGCAGGGCTCTTCTGGATCTTGATTGGACTTGTATTCCGTCCAGAATGGGCGGGACTTGCTATGGCATTAAGTTCAGTTACTGTTATTAGTTTGTCCTTGCTTTTAAAAGGTTATGTGCCTCCAATCAAAAGGCATAAAGCTTAAAATATTTGCTTTTCATTCCTATTATTGAACTATTTGAATCATAATTTGATTTATTATTTATTTTTAATAATAGGATCTATTTAATTTTTTTCTATTTTATTTTCTATTTTATTTTCTTATTTTTTATGAATCTATATTGTGTTTTTGTGCAGTTGTGTTTTTGTGCATTTACGCATCATAGGTTAATTTATATGATATTAGAATAAATTATTATTACTGAAAATTATTATATTTTTTTACTTATTATCTATTTGATGAATTTTTTTTAATAATTTTTTAAGATATAATTTTATTAATTGTTTTATTAATTTATCACGAATTTATTTAACTAATGAGATTAATATATATTTTTTGAGAAAACAATTTTTTAAGATTCTCAATGTAATAATTTCTTCTCTTATCAAATTATTAAAAAATTTATTTGGGAAGGTAATTATGAAAGATTTTGATATTGAAGATGCATTAAGAATTATTCAAAATTGTGATGAAAATTCCATAAAAGATACAAGACATTTCCGTTTTCGTAATGTTCAAAGAAATTATGACTCTGACTTAATTTACCAAACTTTATTATTTAAACCTATTGTGGGAATATTAAAACAGGATTATAATAAATTTAAGATTTATTATGAGCATGAAATTAAAATTTCGGAAGATATTATTTTAATCATTGCTATTGAAGAGAATAATTTGATTAATTTGATTACAACATTTTCTACTTCTAAACAACAAAGGTTGCGTAAATATGGGATATAAAAAAGCTAAATTAGATTATGATGAAAAATATGATTCTTTATTCGTTTTTTGTGAAGATGAGTATGAGTATAAAACTTCTTTAGAATTAGATTCAAATATTATTCTTGATTTTAGTGTAGATGGGGTTCCTGTTGCATTTGAATTTTTAAATGCTTCTAATTTATTTAATGTTAATAAAGATGACTTTTCTAAAATCAAATCATTAAATATTAAATCAAAAATCACTAAAAAAGAAATTAATATAACTGTTAAAATATTAATTTCTAAATTAAACAAAGCTATTGACACTGGTGTGAATAGAGTAATAAGTAATAATCTCAATGTTCCAGAATATGATTCTGAAATAGCATTAGCTTAATTTTATTACTTTGTATTTTTTTAATTGATATATTTTTTATTATATTTTTTTTAATCTTATTTTTCATTATTTTCTTATTTTTTTTTTTTTTTTTTTAAATGTTGTATATTTAACATCCCTATTTGTTTTCATAGGTTTAATCCTTTTTAAGTTATTTAATCATGAGATAAGTCTTTTAATTCTTCTTTTTGTAGACTTTTTAAATACTTTATAAGCATGTTCAAAGGTTTCAATACCTATTTTAAATGTTAATAATACTGGAATTATCTCTAATCTTCCTATCCACATTAAAAATATTAGCAATATCTTAGCAATAGGATTTAAACTTGCATTTATAGCTCCAGTGCTTAATCCAACATTGCCTATTGTGGATGCGGTATCGAAAAGTGCATTGAATGGATCATTTGTGAAAAATGTCATTATGGTCCAAGATATGAGTAAAAAGAACAAATATACTGCAATATAAGATGAGGATTCCTTCATTTCACTTTCAGTTATTGGCTTTCCTTTTATTTTTGTCTTTACTACTCTATTTTCTGGAGATATCAAGTTTGTTACTGTAAGGTTTACACTCTTTAAAAATGTCACTACCCGTATAATTTTCATAGCACCTACAGTAGATCCTGAAGAACCTCCAATCAACATCAAAATCATTATTATGATCAATGAAGCAGGTGCTATAGAAGCTAATTCATTCGAAGTTATAATATTTGCTCCAGTTGTTGTTATTGCTGAGACCACGTGGAATATAACATTCATTGGAGCTATATGTGTAATTAATAAAATTAATATTGTGCTAATTATTATGGCAATAATCATAAATTGGAATTGTATATCTTTAAGTATTGTCTTTCCTTTTCCTATTAATATTTTATAATGGACTGTAAAGCTTGTTGCACCTAGAATCATTAGGAAAATTGTTATCAGATAAACGATATTGTTTTGGTAAAAGCCTACATTGGCATTCTTTATTGACATTCCTCCTGTGGAAATTGTTGTGAATGTCAAATTTATTGAATCGAATATGGGAAGGCCTGCTAGAATATATAAAAAGATTCCTAGTGCTGTATAAACCAAATAAATTTCTATGGTTCTTTTTAGGGTGTTTTTTATGTTTGGCTTAATCTTGTCTTCTCTTGCCTCAGACTTATATAGCTTAAATGCAGAAGTTCCAGGCTTTATGAGTATGCTGATAAAGATAATCACTACTCCTAAACCACCAATCCATTGTTCTAGGCTTCTTAAAAAGAGAATAGACATTGGCAATGCCTCAACATCACTTATGAGAGTCAATCCACTTCCTGTCCATGCGGAAAGATTTTCGAAAAAGGCATCTAAAAAGCTTATGTCTATTGTCAGCATCATGATAATTGCTGCAACAAATCCTGCCCAAAGCCATGCAACACTTGAAATGAGCATTCCGTGTTTGAACCTAAGTTTATCATATTTTCTAAACTTGCGGACGAATATATATCCGAGCAATATTGAAGAGATAGGTGGAATCAATCCATTTAGGTAGATGAGTTCACCATAAATTAAATCTACAGTGATAGGTAGAATTAATATGAGCCCTATTCCTGCCATAATATACCCAAGATAGTGTAAAGTGATTTTTATATCTTGTTTTGATAAGTAATTTGCTCTCATATGCCCACCCCTATTTTTTCAGAGTTCCCTTTTTTTATTCTAAAAATTTAATAGCGAACAAATTTATAATTTTATTACAATTAACTGAATTAAGTTAATTTTTTATTTAAAAAAATAAATATTATTTATTAATTTATTCAATAATTATATAAATCTTTTTATTTAATAATAAGTTATATTGCTTAAATTATTTGTTTAATAATTTTTTCATAAGTTTTAAAAATAATGTACATTTTTTATACAACAAAGATTTAAATAGTACATTAAACATAATAATCATACATAGAAAATAGTATAATTTTAATTAATCATATTCAATTAAAAATGTTTTTTATTTAAAAAATAAAGGAGGAAAAATAGTGTTTTACCCTAATATTGAAGAAGTAAAGGAAATAGCTAAAGATAAAACCTATAAAAGGGTTCCAATTAGCTGTGAAATATTTTCAGATAGTAAAACTTCAATAGAAGTTTTAAGAAGACTTAGAATCTTAAGCAATCATTGCTATATGCTTGAAAGCGTAGAGGATTCAAAGAATTGGGGTAGATACAGTTTCCTTGGCTTTAATCCTATATTGGAGATAACTTGTCAGGATGGAAATCTTAGAATAAAAGGAAAATCAAGTCTTAGTGACTGCAATCTTGAAGATGATGATGAACAGTGCTTCTTTATAAAGACAGGTAATCCTGGAGATTATATCAGAAAAATTATTGATGAAAACAGGTCTCCAAGGCTTGAAAATTTGCCTCCTTTCTCTGGTGGGTTGGTTGGATACTTCTCATATGACTATATAAAATACAGCGAGCCTTCACTAATCTTAGATGCTCAAAATCAGGACGCCTTTAAGGATGTTGACTTGATGCTTTTTGATAAGGTCATTGCCTTTGATAACTATAAGCAAAAGATCGTTGTCATTGTAAATATGGAAATAAATAATGAAAACTCTTCTGCTGATAAATTAGAAAAGGAATATGAAACTGCCTGTAAATCAATTGAGGATATAATCAAGGTAATAAAGTCAGATAATATCACTGATTTGATAAATGATGAATTCAAACAACATTTGACTAATAAAAAAACTATTAAGTCAATAGAGGATATGAAAAATCTCGAAAGATTTGATGAAATAGACAAGGCAAGAAATGAAATAACTAAACATCTTCCCATTAGTCTTAAATCTGATTTCAGATACCTTTTCTCTAAAGAGGAATACTGCAATATGGTTTCATCAGCTAAGGATTATATAACTGAAGGGGATATTTTCCAAGTGGTCTTGTCAAATAGAATCGAAGCTGATATTGAAGGAAGCCTTTTTGATGTCTATAGGGTTCTTAGAACTACAAATCCATCTCCTTATATGTTCTATTTCTCAAGTGATGATATAGAGATAGCTGGAGCAAGCCCAGAAACTCTAGTTAAACTTGTAGGCAATCATGTCTATACCTTCCCTCTTGCAGGAACACGTCCAAGAGGAAAGAGCGATGAAGAGGATTTGGAACTAGAAAAAGAGCTTCTCTCGGATGAAAAGGAGCGGGCAGAACATAATATGCTTGTTGACCTTGGAAGAAATGACATAGGTAAGATAAGCAAGATAGGAACTGTAAAGGTAAACAGATATATGGATATCGTAAGGTTTTCCCATGTTATGCATATTGGCTCAACTGTTGAGGCAAATTTAAGAGAGGACTGTGACTATTTATCTGCAATAGATTCAATTCTTCCTGCTGGAACATTATCTGGCGCTCCTAAGATTAGGGCATGTGAGATAATCAATGAGCTTGAAGATAATAAAAGAGGAATCTATGGTGGAGCAATAGGTTATATTGACTTAACTGGAAACCTTGACACTTGCATTGCAATAAGGATAGCATTTGCAAGGGATAATAAGGTATTTATCAGATCAGGTGCAGGTATAGTGGCAGATAGCGTTCCTGAAAATGAGTTTACAGAGTGCATCAATAAGGCACAGGCTGTTATGGATGCCTTAAGGATAGCTGATGGAGGGATACAATGATTCTTTTGATTGATAATTATGACAGTTTCGCCTATAATCTCTTTCAATTGATTGGTGAGGTAAATCCAGAGATAATGGTTTATAGGAATGATAAGATAAGCATTGATGAGATTAGAAAGTTAAATCCTGAAGCTATTGTTTTGTCTCCAGGTCCGGGAAAGCCTGAAAATGCAGGAATGTGTATTGATATAGTGAAGGAATTTTATGATGAGATTCCAATTTTAGGAGTTTGTTTAGGTCATCAGGCAATATGTACAGCATTTGGAGCAAAAGTTTCTTATGCAAAGAGATTGATGCATGGAAAGTCTTCAATGATTTCATTAGATGATGATTATATTTTTAAAGACTTGCCAAATGAAATAAGTGTTGGCAGATATCATTCCTTAAGCTTGATGGAGGATACTCTACCTGATTCATTAAAGGTTATTTCAAAGGCAAATGATGATGGAGAGGTAATGGCTATAAAGCATAAGGAATTTGATGTTTACGGACTTCAATTCCACCCAGAATCAATATTGACTCCAGATGGATTAAAGATAATTGAGAATTTCTTAAAAAGGGTTTGATGCAATTAGTTTAATAATTATTTAGGATTTTTAATAAGATTTTTGTGATTAGTTTAATAATTATTAGGATTTTTAATAGGGTTTTTTTAAGATTAGTTTAATAATTAGGTTTTTAAGAAGTGATTTTATGATTAAAGAAGCTATTTTAAAGGTATATAAACATGAAGATTTAACTTATGAAGAAGCTTATGAAACAATGGACGAGATTATGAGTGGAAAAGCAAGTGAAGTTCAAATGAGTGCATATTTGACAGCAATGTCTATGAAGGGTGAGACAATTGACGAAATCACTGCATCTGCTGAAGCTATGAGAGCTCATTGTGTAAGGTTATTGAATGATGAGGAAGTTTTAGAGATTGTAGGTACTGGAGGTGACGGTTCAAATACCTTTAACATATCTACAACATCATCGATTGTAATTTCAGCAGCAGGCGTTCCAGTTGCAAAGCATGGAAACAGGTCTGCTTCAAGTAAATGCGGTGCTGCAGATGTATTGGAAGAGTTAGGAGTCAATATTCACATAAGTCCTGAAAAAAGCTTAAATTGCCTAAAAGAAATTAACTTATGTTTCCTCTTTGCTCAAAACTACCATTTGTCAATGAAATATGTTGCAGGAGTGCGTAAAGAACTGTCTATCAGAACAATATTCAATATACTTGGTCCATTGACCAGTCCTGCAGGTGCTTCAATGGAAGTGTTGGGAGTATATGAAAGGGAACTTATAGAACCTCTCACTGATGTTTTAAAGAATTTAGGAGTTAAGTCTGCAATGGTTGTCTATGGAATGGATGTTATGGATGAGATTTCTGCCAGCGATAAGACTGCAGTATGTGAACTTAAGGATGGTGAGACAAGGACATACGAACTTTCTCCTGAAGATTTTGGCATGGAAATTTCATCTAAGGAAGATCTTGTCGGTGGAGATGCAGAAGAGAATGCAAAAATCACATTAGCTATTTTAAATGGAGAAAAAGGTCCTAGAAGAAATGCTGTTCTATTGAATTCTGCTGCAGGTTTATATGTTGCAGGTAAGGTTGATTCAATAGATGAGGGAGTTAAGTTGGCTGAAGAGATAATCGATTCTGGAAAGGCTTTAAATCAGCTTTTAAATTTCATTGAAGTCACTAACAGATGATTTTATTAGTGAAAGGTTAAAAATATTATTTTTAGATTATTATGTTAAATAAAATTGTAGCAAAAACAGAGGAAAGGTTAATTGAAGCCAAATCTATTAAGTCTTTGGAAGAGCTTAAGGAAAAGGTATCAAAATTAGAAACCAATTATGAATTTCCATTTAAAGAAGCTTTAAAAGACCCTGAAATTTCAATTATTGCTGAAGTTAAAAAAGCCTCTCCTTCAAAAGGATTGATTGCAGAAGATTTTGATTATATTCAAATAGCGAAGGAATATGAGCAAGCGGGAGCTTCAGCCATATCTGTACTTACAGAACCCTATTTCTTTCAAGGATCAAATGATTTTTTAAGAGATATTTCTTTAAATGTATCTATTCCCCTTTTAAGAAAAGATTTTACCATTGATGAATATATGATTTATGAAGCCAAATTATTAGGGGCTTCTGCTATTCTTCTTATTGTGTCAATATTAGATCCTATTCAATTGAAAAGCTATTTGGATTTGGCTCATGATTTAGGTCTTTCTGCAATTGTAGAAACTCATGATGCCAATGAGATTAAAACTGCAATTGATGCTGGAGCTGAAATAATCGGAGTAAACAATAGAAATTTGGCTGATTTTACTGTTGACATTGAAAACAGCATAAGATTGCGCAGACTTGTAGATGAAGACATTCTATTCATTTCTGAAAGTGGAATTAAAACAAGCGAAGATGTTAGAAGATTAAAGGAAAACAATGTAGATGCTGTTTTGATTGGTGAAACATTAATGAGAAGCGATGATAAGAAGTCTATGATTTTGGAGTTGAAAAATGGTTAAACTTAAGATTTGTGGGCTAAGACGTTTTGAAGATATTGAAATGGCAAATAAATACAAACCAGATTATATTGGTTTTGTTTTTGCTGAAAGTCCACGTAAAGTATCATTTCAAGAAGCAAAAGACTTATCTTCTATCTTAAGTGAAGATATTGTGCCTGTAGGAGTATTTGTAGATGAGCATATGAAACTCATTGTAGATTTGTATAAAGAAGGAATAATCAAGATGGCTCAGCTTCATGGAAATGAGGATGAGAATTATATAAAGAATCTAAAGGCCAAATCATTGGAATTGACAGGCACTGAAATACCTGTTATCAATGCTATTGAAATAAATGCTATTTCTAATGGTCCTAATGTTGACCTTGATACTGATTCTGGTACTGATCTTGCTTGTGGAGATGTGGATTATAATGATAAGCTATTAGAGTGGCAGAACTCAGCATCTGACTATTTCATATTAGACAGCGGTAAAGGCTCTGGAAAAACATTTGATTGGAGCCTTTTAGATA
>CAMODR010000011.1 GCA_946611495.1 uncultured Methanobrevibacter sp.
AATTCTTATTTTATTATTAATTTCTTTTAGTTTAATCTACTTCTATGAAGCATTGATTAAATTATTTTGTGATGATGTGTGTAGTAAATGCTTTTAATTGAATAACAATTAAAAGCTAACTATTTTTTATTTAAAATTTTTCTAATATTCTTCCATAGACTCTCTTAAGTTCAGGGCTGGAATTTTCATACATTCTTTTTATGATTAATTCTGGTGTACTTTTAGCCAGATAGTTCATCTTAGGAGTCCTGTCAACTATTAAATTATAGTTTTCATCCAATCCTGTAGCTTCGATTCCATCTACCCTAATGTCCGTGTATTTCATTAGCTCATTAGCCATATGTGTAACGATTATTGCAAATGAGTTGCTGTCCTGAATCATTTCTATAAAACTTGATATGATCTTTACAGCAGCCTCTAATTCAGTAATTCCCTCAAGCTCATCAAGCAATACCAATTTTTCACAATCGCTTGTTACAATAGGCATGAATACATTTAAGAATGATTCGAATGCTCCAGCATCTAAAGATCTCTTTTTAGAGAAGTGATAAATTTCATCCAATAATTTGACCTTGGCAGAGTTTGCTGGAACAGGAAGTCCCATCTGTGCAAGAATTGCAATCTGGCTTATTGTCTCAAGAAGTGTGGTTTTCCCTCCACTGTTTGCACCAGTCAGCAATGCAACATTCTCATTTTCATTCAAGTTATAGTCAATCCTTTGAATTTCACCGATATTTTCATCAGGATTATCTTCCTTAAGGCATAATTCCAAATGCAATGCTCCATCCAATGCATATTCATTTGCAAATTCTGGTGCATTTAATTTATAAAGATATGCAAAGCTTCCAAGAGCATATTCGAAGTCGAATTCAATGGTCTCTTGAACTTCTCTTTCTGCATCTTCCTTAATTGCAGCCAAATGTTCTGCTGCAGTGATTTTCATATCAAAATAATTGTTTTCACTGCTTGATATGATTTCTGTCTTGATTCTTTCCATTTCCATATCATCGATTTCAATAGGATACTTTCTGATGAATGGGTCAAAGTCAATGCCAGTTTCTGACTTTATCTTCTCTTTTGATTTAGTTAAAATTTCGTCAAATATTTTTTCTATCTTTGGAGGTAAGGCATGATTTAATAAGTCGAGAACTTCATCTCCTTCAAGATCAATATTTTGTATTTTTTCCTTTAGTTCTTCATCTATATGGTGCTTCTCATTTTCGACAATTCCATCTAAATCAATTTCATGAGTCTTATAGCTGTCAAGCTCATTAAGTATTGGATCAATGTCATCCAAAACAGTGCTTTCCCCTAAGATCTTTCTGATTTGACATACATTTTCAAACAATGGCTTATTTTCCCTAAAATAATCTAAAATGATTTCTGGGACAAGCTGATAGTCTTCAGCCTCCTTATTGATCATGATTAGGTTAGGCATATCTCCAAAGTCAAGAATGCCTTCTGAATAAATATAAAATACAAGCTCATATCCACTCACTTCCTCTCTGAAGAATGGTGAGTCTGAAGCGGTTAAAATGGTATAATATTTGTTTAATCCAAGGTCCATTAGATAATCGCTGTCTTCAGGACTTTCTACAAGAATGGCCTTGCTTGCATCATAGTTTGGCTTGGCAAGCTTAGGTTCATGGAGGTTCTTCATTAATCTGTTTAATTCATCCAATGGCAATTGGCTAACTCTTTCCTTTGCCTTCATTACGAAGGATAACCTTTCTGAAATAATAAATTCGTCTTTTATTGGAGCTAAAAGTAAAATTCTGTTTTTGGAGTAGTTTGTATTGGAGTATTTGAGGATTTTTTCAATGATTTCTTCATATAACTGTATTGCACGTTCGCTTTTTAAAAACTTCTGAGCAGGATTTCCGAGTAATTGATTCATAATTTCTATGGCCTTTCTTTGGCTGATTCCGTCGATTTCAATTAATCTTTCCAAATCAAGGTCCTTTATGACTCGGTTTAATTCATCCTCTCCTCCAAGACTATGGATGATTTTTTGAGATAATTTGTCTCCAATTCCTTTTATTTCTTGTAATTCTCTTCCTTCCATAATAATTCCTCAATTTTATTACTTTAGGCTCTTTTATTTCTTTTATTTCTTTATTTTTTCTTTTAGGCTCTTTTGAGAATTTAATATAACATATTATTTATAATTTTAATTAGATTAAGAATAGTTTTTTTTAATGTTTCATTATAATTTGAATATTGGATATTCATTAAGTATTATCCTTTATAATTCTTCTCATATTTTAACTCTTTTGTTTTTATAAGAATTGATAATTTTTCACATCAATATTGATTTCATAGTGTAATAATTTTATTTGATGAGAAAGTTGTTTTATTATTGTTAATTATTTCAATCCATTTTCAAAGTTTCCTTTGCTGATTTTAGGAGAATGTCTTTGGATTATCTCATTAAATTCGTTTAAATCATATTCATCATTATCAATTGCTTCTCTATAAACGCTTCCTATTTCCTTAATGTAATCTATAGGCTTCCATCTACAGTCTATTGAGTAGTCTTTGATTCCGATTGACTTAAGATAATCTATATGTTCAATTAGACAAAACTCTTCAGAGTTTAAGATAATCAGATTATCTTCATTTATACTACTTTTTATAGGATAATACTGTTCTCTTCTATTTTTTAAGTAATACTCATTGGCAGAAGGGTCTTTCTTGTTCTTTTTCATTTTCTTAATGTATTTTTCAATGAGCTTCAATTGCTTTTTGGAGATAAGCTCCTTTCTTGTAGTCATGGCTTCTATATTTCCATGAACAAGGAATTCTATAGATGATAAATCGTCATTTCTGTTGTTTATGTAATAGTCTTCCATAAGTTTTTCAATATTTTTCCTATATAGTTCAGGTGATATAGACAATGTTTCATAATTTTTTAGTTCCATAATGCCAAATGCATTAAATAGATTTAATGGATAATTTCCATAAAGTTTTACATTAAACTTATCTTTTAATGAGTCGTCTAATCCAATTAAGCTAGTCATAATATTGATGTGTAAATCCATCTTATTTAGAATTCCTAAAATCTTTATGATTGACTCTTTAGATTCCTTATGGGCTATATCTGGCAGCTTCCAAACCAACTCATAATCTTGATTATGGCTGATTCTTATTGCAGACTTTAGGAAGTTTACACAGTAGCTTATGTTAAGTTCCTTAGAGTCATTTGGATTATGTTCTATTTGATTCTTGGCGATTTCATCCAATCTTTTATTTGATGGGATTTCCAAATAGACTCTATTGAATAAAGAGTTTTTATCATCATTATTGCAATCATTATTCTCATTATTATAATCCTTATCCTCATTATTATAATCCTTATCCTCATTATTATAATCCTTATCATAATCATAATTAGCATTGAATTTATTGATTTCCTTTAATGCATCTAAACTGTTTATGTAAATGGATAAGTTTTTAGAATGACTGCTTTCTGATTTAACTTTTCCTTTCAAGTCAATTTTCCTATCTAATTCTTTAGCAAACTCTTTTATGCTTGATTCTCCAATTTTTATATCTTCATCACTTGGAATGTAGCTTTTAATTATTTCTTCTTCTAGTCTGTCAAAGAATTCTCTTCTTAATTCGTTGATTTTGCTGATTGGGCTGAATAGGCTTTTGTTGTTATTGACAGTGATCTTTTCAATATAGTAAGGAAGGTCTCCTATTTTCAATAATTGCTTTTTGATTGTTTCATTGGAGATTGGCTTTCTTATAGCCTCTTCCCAAGGTTCATCTCCCTTGACTTTTAGAGTGATTACCTTTCCATTATCCAATTTAAGATTTCCTTTAAGATGAGGGAAATTGTCCTTATCTATTCTAAAGTATAATTCTAAATTGGATTTTTTAATCATATGCTTGTCTTTGTTGCTTTTTAAGTCTTTCACTTCATTAAGGAGTGAGTTTCTCTTTGTAAGATATACTTTAGATCCCTTTTCAAGAGGGAAGTTGATTCTCTTGTTTTCGCGAACCTTCTTGATAACCAATACCTTACCTTCAATATCCTTGTCCTTTTCTCTTTTTCTCCAATGCTTGTCCTTTGAGTCCTTTAGGGTAGGCTTGGATGAAATGTCAAAACCGTAAGTTTGAATGGTTGAATTATTGCTGTTGCTTCTGGATTCCTCAAGTTTTCCTTTCTTATTGGTTTTTTTATTTTTAGTGTGTCTGAGAGATTTTTTATTTTTGTTTTTGTTTTCTCTGCTTTCGTTTATTGGATTATCTGGCCTTATTTGACTTTCAATTACTATTCCATCTCCCTTTTCAGGGATATGAATTAAATTGTCCTTAAGCAGAATGTGTATCTCTTCAGTTTGTGGATTGTATCTGTGGATTGTGCCTATAAACAGCCCTTGATGCCCTGGCTTTTTCCTGTTCATTATCATAGGGTTATTTTTAGGAATGAGGTGTCCTGAAGTAAATTCCCTATTGAATACCAGTTCAAGCTCTTCTTTTGAGTTTCTGTTTTCTTCCTTTTGAATGCTTTTTAATTCTTCAATCTTTTCTTTATCTTGAATCTTCTTAAAGTCAGACCTTTTTCCCTTCTTTCCTTTTTTGGTCTTTTTAATAGACTCATTAATGTTTCTATTTAGGGCCTTTGAAGTCTTGTCATACCTTAATTTATTGAGCCTTTTCCTATAATTGCTTACAGCCACTGCAACATAGTCGTTGCTTCTCATTCTCCCTTCAATCTTTAGACTATCTATGCCTAAATTAACAAGTTCATCCAGATTGTCATATAATGACAAGTCTTTAGGGGATAAGAGATAATTTCCTTCGCTTTTTGGACTTATTGCTTTTGTCTTGTTTATTGAAAGCTCATATTTTTCTCTGCATGGCTGTGCACACCTTCCTCTGTTTCCGCTTCTTCCTCCTTGGAGGGAAGATAAAAGGCAGTGTCCAGAGTAGGAATAGCAAAGCGCCCCATGAGCAAAGATTTCGATTTCTATGCCTAATGAGTGGGCAAAAGAGATTATTTCCTTCACTTCCTTCAGTTCCATCTCTCTTGGAAGAACTATTCTTTTTATATTGTGCTTTGATGCCCATTCAACGCCTTCAATATTGTGAATGTTCATTTGAGTGGAAGCATGGATTTTAAGCTTAGGGATATGCTTGTTGATGATATGGATCAATCCGATATCTTGGATTAGCACTGCATCAACTCCCATCTTATATAATTCGAGTAAATATTTGCTTACCTTTTTCAATTCTCCTTCCTTGATGAGAGTGTTGACTGTTACATAAACCTTTACATTATGTAAATGAGCATATTTGATTGCTTCTCTTATCTCTGCAAGAGAAAAGTTTTCAGCATAGTTTCTAGCTCCATAATTCTCTCCAGATAAGTAAATTGAGTTTGCACCAGAAAGAATAGCTGTTTTCAAATGTTCTGCACTTCCTACAGGAGCAAGTAATTCAGGTAATTTCATAATATTTTCCCCTAATAATTGACAAATTATAGAATAATATTTTTTAATTTAATTAATTTTTTTCATAATTGATTTTAATAATTTTAATTTAATTTTTCTTTAATTGCTTTGTTGTTAGTTATTTTCTTTTAAATCATTTAATCTTTAAATCAACATTCCTTTTCATGTAATCTGCCATTAATGAAGTTTCCTTTATTTAATCTAGACAATGTAATGTTTTTAATTTGGTCTTTCAATAATTCTAAATCATAATTGTTGTCTTCCTTTAATGCCTGAAGGTATAATGAAATGATTGTGGAACTATATTTTGCAGATGAGAATCTTGTATCTATGATTACAGAATCCACTCCTGTATCCTTTATGGTCTCCACTTCATCAATTAGGCATAGGCAGTCCTTATTTATGAAATGACTATGTTTATTATAATCAAACACCACTTTATATTTGAATTTCTTACGTTTCTTATCCTCTAAGATAGCATAATCTGACGCAGAGTTTATTATAAAGTCTTTTCCATTGTTCAAGTTTGAGAAGTCATCTTTACTGCTCATTACTTCAAGATTTCCTTGAATGATGATGTTTAAGTCAGCATTATTGTTTCCTTTAATGTATTGGTATTTTGAAACCAATTCCTTTATTTCCTTATGGGATAGTTCTGATGATAAGATTAAGCTTTTGAATCCGCTTTCAGATAAGTTTTTAACATTGTAGCTGTTCCAAATATTCAAGTTGTGATTTCCGTATATGCTTGTGCTGAAGCTTTTGCCTATTCCTGGAGTGTCATACATTATAGGGATGCTTATTGATTCTTCTTTCAGTTCATCAATGATTTCGCTTAGCTTTTCTATTTCCTCGTCTGATATGAATGATGATAAGACCAATACTAATCTTTCATTTTCATTATCCTTTTCATTATCATTTGAAGTGCTTTGAGGATTATTGCTCTTGGAATTCTTATTAATAATTGAATAAGCCTCTTTCAATAGGTCTTTAATGTTTTCAAAGTACTCTTCGGGACTATTGAATGAAAATGAAGGATCAAAATAATACTTATGTATAGGCAATTTTTTAGTCATTTCCAGAAGTTCCAGATTGTCTGCAAATATTGAAAGATTTAATCTTTCATTTCTCACATCGATGTTTGAATAAGACTTGTATTCTTTAATGAATTGATTTACGGTTTTATTTGTTGCTCTAATGTTCTTTTTGCTTGGCTTATAATAGTCAAGCAATAGTGTTGTTGCCTTATCTAAAATATTTCTTCTTATCTTATTTAATTTTCCAATAGGTATGAATATGTTTTCTGGCATGCTGTGAATATTCAGTTCTTTCATATAAAAGGAGCTGTCTCCAGTTTTTCCCATTTGCTTTTCAATATCCTCTTTGCTTACTGGCCTATTCATTGCCTTTTCAAATTTGGTTTCAGATATGTAATTGAAATTGAATCGCTCTGTTTTGCTTTCATTATTTATTCCTTTTTCTTCTATTTCAAATCTTGCGCTAATGTTTAGGCTTAAATCGTTATTCCAGTAAATGTCTAAGGATAATGGGACATGCTGCCTGATTGTTTCATTATGGAATTTCTTTAGCTTGTCATGAGTTGATTTGGAATAGCTTAAGAGAACCTTATCTCCTTCCCTTACATTCCTTGTGGTTTTTAGGCTAATGTAGTCATCAGTCTGCTCTTTGATATTATCAATATAGATTCCTTTTATCTTATCCTTGTACTTGAATCCGATTCCATCTCCAATATCAAGGTTTATTTGGAAATCCTTGTTTTCCTTTGAGATTTTTATAAGCTCTCCCTTTTTCTCAATGATCTTTCCGATATAAACCCCTTCGTGGCCTGAGCTTTCTCTTCCTAAGACTTGTCCTGGCTTTTGATTGAGGATGTATCCATCTGTGAATTCTCTATTGAAAACTAAATGAAGGTCCTTTTCATAATCTCCTTCATCACCATCTATCAAGTGCCTATATGCATTTACAATGGTTCCAACATAATCTGCAGATTTCATACGTCCTTCAAGCTTAAGTGAAAAGACTCCCGCTTCCTCTATTTTATCCAGGCCTTTATAAACTGCCAAATCATGTGTTGAAAGGAGGAATCCGTTTCCAACATTGTAGTTCTTGTATTTTAGCTTGTATTGCTTACGGCATGGCTGAGCGCATGCTCCTCTGTTTCCGCTACGTCCACTATTGTATGATGAGATATAGCAGTTTCCGCTAAAGCAGTAGCAAAGGGCTCCATGGCCAAAGACTTCAAGTTCCATATTCAAGTTGGATTCTTTTAATTTTTCACTTATTTCCTTGATTTTTTCCACATTTATCTCACGTGGAAATACGATTCTGGAGATTCCGTTTTCAACAGCCCATAATATGCAGTCATAGTCGCTTAATGTCATTTGGGTTGATGCATGGACTTCAAGGTCTGGAATGAGGTTTTTAATTAGTTCTATTATTCCAATGTCCTGTACAATGACTGCATCAACTCCCATCTTATATAATTTGAATAAGTATTGGACTACATCTGTCACTTCAAAGTTGTTTATGAGTGTATTCACTGTAACGTGGATTTTTACACCATTCAAGTGAGCATATTCTACACTTTTTTCTATTTCTTCCATTTTGAAGTTTTTTGCAAAGGCTCTTGCTCCAAATCTTTCTCCAGATATGTAAACAGCATCTGCTCCAGCATTTACAGCAGTGACTAATATGTCATAGTCTCCAGCAGGCGCTAATAATTCAGGTAATGTCATATGATCTCCTATAATTGTGATTTAAATATTAATAAAGTTATTCGGTAAAAATTGTTATTAAATAATCTAACTATTAATAAATATGTTAATTTTATTATATACATATTTTTATCAAAAATCTAATTTTTTAGATGATATTTCTTTTTTGAATCCTCAGATTCATGACTTAAGAGAGGGGTTTTAGAATAATTAATGAAAATTATATATGTATCAAAAATAAATTTCTTATTATGTATATTGTATTGGAAGGAATAGATGGTGCTGGAAAATCAACTCAAATCAAGTATTTAAAAGAATGGTTAGAAAATAATGGTTTGAAAGTAGAAACAATTGTTGAACCTACTGATTTGGAAGTTGGAAGACTTATTCGTAAATTACTTACCCGTTCAGATGCTACTAGCGATACTATGCAGAAAACTTTAGGCCTTCTTTTTGCAGCAGATCGTCTTGTTTTGATGGATAAGATTGAAAAGTTGGAAAGTGAAGGCACTGTTGTAATTAGTGATAGGTCATTTTACTCAAGCTTGGTTTATCAAGAGCCTCAAGAATGGATTAGGGAGATAAATAAGTTTGCAAAGATTCCTGATTTGGTTTTGCTCCTTGATTTGGATGTTAAAAAATCAGTTGAAAGATGTGATGGAACTGATGAATTTGAAAATGAGGAGTTTTTAACTGGAGTTAAAGAAAACTATTTGGCACTATCTCGAGAAAATGATAATTTTAAAATAATTGATGCAAATAATGGTCCAAATAAAGTGTCTTCTGATATAAAAAAAGCGGTAGCACCTTTATTTGATATTTGTGTTGATTGCATAAGATAATTTGTATATTATTGTGCAATTATATGTGCTTTAAAAATAGTTTAGTTTAATTATAATGCTATTTAGCATTTTTCTCTTTTTTTATTAAATTTTTTTTATAGAATTAGTTATTTTTTTAAAAATAAAATAGAATAGATAGAATTATCTTCTATCTAATTCATCTAATCTTTCTTTCATGACTTGAATGATATATTCTTGAGCTTTTTCTAACTCTTCTTTGGTTCCTTGGAGTTTTGGTCCAAATTCAGTCTGTTTTAATTCTACATCGAATTTTTCAAAAACATGAGCCAACATTTGTTCTCCAATTCCATTAGTAAGTTTCATTTCGTAAACTGGTTCTTCTTCCATTATCTCACCTCATACTTATTTCATATGATTAAAATAATATCTATTTTTATTATATTTTTATCTTTTTTTAACTTAAATTATTTAGTCTTGAGATTCCATAAAGTCTCTGACTGGTTTTAGGAAGTCAATAAGGAATTTTGTAATTCCGTTTTTCAAGTCCATAGGATGTAAGTTGCCTTCACCATACATTGTGTATAACTCTTCTTTAGTTAATTCTAAGTCTCCACCAAATTTTTCAGGTCTTTCTATAACTAAAGTGTCTTGGTTTGTGAAGACGAAGTGGTCTGCAATTTCTAAAATTGGATTTCCTTCGGTTTCTCCTTGTGGACAGTAGCTTTTTCTAATCTTTTCCTTAATTGTTTTTTCATCATCATCAACAGCAATGTAGTTTCCTTTGCTTGAGGACATCTTATCGTCACCGTCAAGACCATGAATCAAAGGAGTGTGAATACATACAGGAGCCTCTTTTCCAATTCTTGGAAGATTTTCTCTTGCTAACATTTGGATTTTTCTCTGTTCCATGCCTCCTAAAGCAACATCAACATTTAATGCAGACATATCTGCAGTTTGCATAAGTGGATAGACTACGCTTGCAACTTTTGGGTTGTCATCATGTCTGCTTACTTGATCCATACTTCTTTTTGCTCTTTTTAAGGTAGTTAAAGTTGCTAATTGGTAAACATCATTTGTGTATTCGCTACCTGTTTGGAATGATGAACCTAAGATGTATTCTGTGTCATCTGCAAGTCCTAAACCTTGGAAGCATCTTTTATTATATTCTGCAGTTTCTGCAATTTCCTCAACGGTTCCTTTTCCATTTAAGAAAGCATGATAGTCTGCAAGTAAGATTTTGATTTTAAATCCTAAGTCTTGTAATTGCTTAAGCTTCATAATGGTAACTGCATGACCTAAATGAATTTTTCCAGAAGGTTCATATCCAGTATAAGCAATAGGATTTTCCTTTTCAAGTTTTTCTTTTAATTCTTCCACATCAATAATTTCTAATGTTCCTTCTTGGATTAATTCTATTTTCTCTTCAATATTCATATAATCACATTCGTTTTTGTAATTAATAAGCATAATTTGTTTTTTAGATTTTAAATTGTTTTTATTTTTTTAATCAGTTTTTAGGGATTTTTTATTGGTTTTATTATTTTTTTATATTTTTATTTATCATATGACAAATATTCTCCCATCAATCTTAATGACATCAATCTCTTCGCCAATGTTATATTCATTTAGCTTGTCATTCATTTCCAAATCAATTGGGCTATAGTCATCAGGGTCTAGGATTTGCAATTCCTTAGGGGATTTTGCAGTTATGATTGCCTTTTGAATGCCATTTATGTTTTGCTTTTCAATGGAATCATATTCTCTCCATTTCAATGCAAGTTTCTCTTGGGATTCCAAGTCATTCAATTGGATTCTGTTTCCATCGATTGCATTGATTTGGTAGATTTTTTTGTTATATCTTACAAAATCATCTATTTCAAACTTAGGAAGTCTTAATGATATCCAAATTCTATATAATCCCTTTCCTGTTGATTTGTCTTCACTGATAAGCCTTGGAGATTCCTTTATCTTTCCTCCAAGCTCATCTTTAAGATGTTCAACTACTTTTTTTGCTGATTTCAATGATCCTATATAATAGTCATTGCCTTCCTTAAGTCTTGCAACTTGAGGAATATATGCTAATTTATCCTTTTTATACTGCTTATTGAGAGTTCTGTTAATTATCTCTTCGGCTTTTTGTATTTCTTCTTCTTTTAACTGTCTGTCATCTGCACGAAGTTGAATGACTGCCTCGTAGTAGCCTGCATTTCTTTTGCTGCAGTCTGGACAAACTGAATAGTTTAGCTTAACATTTGGAGTGTGGGTTTCCACAAAGTCCTCTCCAAGAACTGTGGCAACAGCTTCAACATAACACTCTGCAATTGTTCCTCTCATTTGGTCAATTTCGAGTTCAATCTCTTCATTTTCTGCCAAATCGCTAAGTTTAATGTTATTTTCCAAAGCACGGTATATTATCTCATCCTCTGGAATATATTCATCTTTCCATTTTCCTTCTTCTAATTTGGCATTGCAATGCTTACAGATTGTAACTGTAATATTTTCTGGAATTTCCATCAATTGAAATTTCTTCAAATAGCAATTCTTGCAGATTCCATCTACCATTTCAACATCTGTGGCACCGCATTCTGGACAAAACATTTAAAACGCCTTAAATCAGTAATTAAAAATAAATAAAAGTAGTTAAATTAATAAAAAATAAAAAAATTAAAAAAGAAGATTATAATGGTTTAAGTGGAGCTTTTGCACCACAAGCATCACATTTTAAGATGAAAATTCTGTCTTCTCTTATAATTCTTGTATCTGGTCTGTTACATTCATGACAGATAACATATTTTTCAATGTATTCGTCAATTCTTTCGTTGATTAAAAAGTGGTTGAATTTACCTTGGAGAATTGCTCTTACTCCCTCTAAGTTTCCAGCAGTACCTAATTCTCTAAGTAAATATTTTAAGATATGTTGTGGGTCTCTGTTTAATGAGTCAGCAACATCCTTGAAATTTTGAATAAATGTTCTGTTACCTTGAATGACAGAGTAAGCCTTAACAGGTTCAAACCTTTTGCTTTCAAATACTTCAGGAGGTAATTGATCAATTGCTCTCTCTAATAAATTTTCATAATCATCCATTTTATCGCCTTCTTGTGATTAAATAAGTTTAATTAATTCAATGCTTAAACCTTATGAGCTTTCTTATTTTTAAATTATCTTGATTTTGAGGTAATAATTAAGGTAAATACTTAATAAATAATAACTATCTATTTAAAGCATTAAATTAACTAGAAATAAAAATAATTGTTTAATTTATAATCAAATAATATTTTTTAATATTTTAAAGAAATCTATTAAAATATGCTATAAATTATAGTATTTGAGTTATATTAATATAAATTATATATTTTATCATTTATTAACTTATGTATAAAATAAT
>CAMODR010000012.1 GCA_946611495.1 uncultured Methanobrevibacter sp.
CTTTTATCTGAAGAACTGCTTTTGCTGCTATCTGCTGATTTGCTGGAATCGCTGCTTTTATTGTCAGTCTTTTCAGTGTAAGTTTTAGTATCACTTGTCTTATTCTTTTTCTCTATGTTTTTGTTAGCATTTGTATTGTTCTTATCGCTTGTTGCATTTTTGACTGTTTTGTTTTCAGTCAAGTTCTTATCATCACTTTGATTGTTACTTACATTATCGTGATTTAAGCTATAATCATTTAAGTTTGAATCGTCAAAGGTGTCATTTGATAAAGGGATTATTGAATTAAATCCATTGTCCCCATTTCCACCATTAAAAATTGTCACTCCAGTAACAGCACCAATAGCTAAAATGATAACTAGTGCACAGATTATAGGGATCTTGTAAGTGCCAAAGAAAGATTCTTTTTTATTTTCATCAATAACGTCTTTCTTGAATGTATTTACAGGACTTAATGTGGTTCCGCACTTAAGGCAGAACTTTGCATCTGGCTTGTTTACACTGTTACAATTTGGACAAATCTTGGTTGTATTTAGTTGTAATCCACAATTTCTACAAAATTTTTCATCATCTTTGTTTTCTGTATTACATTTAGGACATATCATCTTTTTCACCCCCTGTATTAATTTATAAAAATACAGAGATTGAATATTTTATTCAACAATATTATTATGTTATTCTATATTTAAATATTGTTGTTTTTAGTTGATACGAAAAGATAGTTGAAAACAGCCATATATTTTAATCATTTAAATTTTATTTGAAAAAAGAGTAAATTATAAAATTTTATTTAATAAAATAGTTTTAAAAATTAAAAAAATGTTTAAAAAGAGTTTAAAAAAGAATGCATCTAATGAGATAATTTATTAATAATCTCCATAGACTCTTTTTTGGAAATGGTTTTCTTTTCCACAAGGCTATTTAAAATGTCTCTTGTTGTAATGCACTTTATTCCATATTCCTCTAAATAAGACTCGATTAGCTCTGGATTATTAAAGGCAAGATCTTTATTGTGCTTAACTGCAAGTGCGATTGAAGAGGCCTCACCTTCTCCTAAAATCTTTTTATCCAAATCATTGGTAATTTCATAATAAAGGTCATAAACTGCTGTGTTGATGCTGATTTCTTCAATCTTAATGAATTTTTTTTCTATAAGTGAATCTAATTCTTCCCTAATATATTTTGGAATACTTGGATTGGATAAGGTGCTATAAACCTTATTTGAAATAATTATCCTTTTAAATTCACTTTCCAATAAATCGGATCTCTTAAGCTTTAAAAAATTCATCAAACAGTCTATATTAAAAACAATAATTTTCATAATCACCCACTCTACATATAACTTTTAAAAATTAAACATTTACGCCTTATTAAAATAAATAATGAATATAATAATTATATTTCAAACTTAACTCATTATTGATTTTAATTTTAAACCATACATTTTATGCAATCGGTTTTTTATAAACTTATGCATAAATAGGTCTGATCTTTTTTATTCCCCTCACTAAAATAATAGGTAATAACCTATTAAAAAAATTAAACCTTTACATAATAATATTTTCATTTATTTTTGCCCAATTATAACTTTTGATTGAAATTAGAATTAAGTTATTTATTTTCTATATTTATAACTTTCATTGAAATTAGAAGTTAAGTTATTTATTTTCTATATTTATAATTTTTACTTTTCATTGAAATTAAAAGTCAAATCACTTCTGAAAGCATCTAATAGCAATTCATCTCTTTTTCCATCGGATATCCTATTTTCCAAGAAAGCCTTTTCAACCAATCGGATGTATTTGCCTAAGGAATAGTACTTTTTAGACTCATCAGATTGGACATATAAATCGTCACTGAATCCATTTATTCTAGCTTCATAACCAATATAGACGTTGCGGAACTTTAGGCATTCTTCTTTAGTGATGAATCCTTGTTCCCTTAGTCGAAATAGCATTGCATGATGGCTCATTTGGAAGAATTGTTCAGCACGAATTGTATCTTCTAATGTCCACCTTCCAATATTATTTGTTTTGTAATAACGTTCCAATCCTTCATAAGGCATTATCAGATATGATGCGAATATGTTGGCTTCAAGTTCTGAATCGTCATCATTTGAGCTTTCACAGATGATTAAATCACGTTGGTCGTCTTCAAATAGAAGATGATACAATTCATGTGCCAATGTGAATCTTTGTCTGCCTCTTGACATGTTTGAATTGATGCATACAACCATATCATCACTATCAGAGTCTATTTGGTCCATTGAATCGTTTCTAAATAGATTTATATTCTTTATGCACATGCCGCTTGTATTGTCGGACATTGGATAAAAAAGAATAGTTAGGTCTGGAAGCTTTGATAAGACTATGGAAAATAAGTCTATAGGGCTATATGGATTCAATTCCCAATCTCTTCTTAATTCAACAGCAAATGAATTTAATTTAATTCTGTCTCTCATTTAATCACTTTAGAACATTTTTCGTGACTTATAGAATTTAATAGGCAAGATAAATACTTTGCTAATATGATAAAATTATCTATTAAATTTAATATAATTGATATCTAGCATTCTTTTATTTATTTATCATTTTCACTGTCATCATCAGTAATATCGTTTAAGAAACGCATATTTAAGATGATCTTATGCACTGAGGATATACAATCCAAATCTTCTCTTGCAGCATTTTTAGATCTAAAAGAAAAGTTCACTGCATTATACTCATCATTTTTACATAGAATATAAGAATCTGTACATCCATATAAAGCACAAAGCTTGTCAAGCAATGAAAGGTTTAGGTTTCTGTTGCCTGCTTCGATTTGTGATAATAATGGTTGTGAAATGCCTAAATAATTAGCTAAATCAGATTGAGACAATCCTTTGGATTCTCGTAATTCCTGTAATCTTTTACCTATTTTTTTCATTGACATCACATCAACTAATTCTATTAATATATTTGTAATATGGACTTATAAAGATTGCTATTTTTTTATTACAATCTTGATTTTTTATTTTGGCAAAGATTAAAATATATATTTAAAATTCAAATTTCATTTAATGAATGTCTATTTTTCAACGATTTTTTTAAATCATTCAGTTTTGTTATTATTTTTTAGAATAGTTAGAATATGTTTATTTTTTATAAAAAATAAAATTTATAATTAGTCCTTTTATGATTTATCATTTAAATTATCAATTATTTTATTTATAAAATCATATTAGTTTGGTAAAAAATATGGAAATTTTTTAATATTGATATTACAATCACTTTATTCTTTAGCTTTTAAAAGCAAATTAATTAAATATTGAAAATCAAATATAGTTATAATGGATTTAATTTTAAAAATCTTTTAGAATGAAATAAAAAGATATACTTGTAAAAGTTATTATATATCTTAAAAATTTTTAGATACTTATAAATTTATTAAAATACTTATTGAAATATTATAAAGGCGATATTATGGCAGTTCCTGAAATAAATGATTTATTAATTCCTTTGCTTGAAACCATTAAGGATAAGGGCGAATATAAAATTAAAGAAGTCACTGATGATGTTATTGATATGATTGACATTTCTGATGAGGATAAGGAGATAAAATTGCCTAATGGCGAGACTGTAATCGAATCCAGAATCAGTACAGCAAACACCTATTTGAAAAAGGCTGAATTGATTGAATCTAACAGGTTCCTATATTATAACATAACAGAGGAAGGACTAAGAGTGTTGGAAGAAAATCCTGATGGAATCGATGAGGAAGACCTTATGCAATATCCTGGATTTAAGGAATTAAGATCAGTATTTTCTAAAGAAAATGTTCCAGAAGAGATTCCAAGTCCTCAAGACGCTTTTAAGGATGCATTAGCAAAGCAGATGGAAGAGGTAAGAGCGGAAATTAATGATGATGTGATGCAGGAAAATAAGGTTAAATACTTTGTTCCTAAAGATCAAAAGGAATCAAATGAAGTCTATGGAATCAAAAGCCGTAGGGATCAGATTAAAAAGGATACTGAAGAAAAGAAAAAGTGTCATGACAAGCATAAGCATCATCATGGCCATCATCATAAGAAAAAATATATTGTTTATAAGGAATTCTCTCCTGCAGATGAGCTATTGAAATATGCAGAACTCTTAGAGAGAGGCTATTTGACAAGAGAAGAATTCGATAGGAAAAAAGAAGAGTTATTAAAATTATAATAATCTCTTTTTTCATCATATCTTTTTTTTTAATTGTTATTATTTAAGTATAACTTCTTTTAAAACATATCAATTAATTTAATAATTTCTATTTTTTAATCAGTATTCCTCACAGTAGATGTTTACTGCATTTTCAACTTCTTCTCCAGTCTTCTTATTAAAATCCTTTTCTAAGAAGAAAGATACCTTAGTTCCTTCGTAAATAAAGCTTTTATCGTCCTGGAACTCAAATGCATTAAAATAGTATGAGTCTTTGCCAGATTTGATGAATCCTGATTTTTGATGGTCGAAGACTTTTGTAATAGTTCCATATTTTCTCTCTTGGCCTATGAATTTTAAGCTAAGCCAAAGATTGGATAATTCATCGTAGATTGTTTTATAGTCAGTATTTTCCAAATCCAATTCATAGGAAGCAAGCTCTTTATCCCATCCTTCTTCTTGAGCCCATTCATTAGCATTGCGTATTGTATAAACCAAGTACTTATGCCAAATGTATTCATCTTCATAGCCTTTGATTTTTAAAATGTCTCCAATGAGCAAGAAGAGTTTTAATTTGCTTTCTATTTTGCCGTCATGGGATAATGCAGCTCTTGCTGCCCATTTGGCAGATGAATCATAATCCTCTTTTTTGAAGTAGTTAATTGCAATCTCATTGAAAAAGAACCATTCCTTCTTTACCTTAGTGATATCTTCCAAATACTCTAATGCAGCATCATATTCTCCAAGTTCCCTATATGATTTGGCTATCTTGTATTTAAACCAAATGTCATTTGAATTATTGAAGGCAGGGATTGTCTCAAGTGCCTCATTTGATAGCTTGATTACATCGTTATATTTTTTTATTTCAAAGAGCCCTTTTGTGATTTGCAAATACCAGTTTTCCTTGTTTGAATTGTATTTATGAGTATCGTCTCTTTTACCTTGGGTGTTGCTTAAGTATTGTGGATTTAACTTGTCTGCCCAAGCTATAAGCTTATATGCATTGTTGTTAAAGGTAATGTTGTCTGAATAGAATTTCATTAGCTTTAAGATTGAAATTGTGTATGCGCAAGGAACATCCTTTCTGGATGCATTCCTTTGGGATGTATATTGGATCAATTCCTTGACATTCTCTTCTAGTTCGTTAATGTTGGTGGAGTTTTTTATTTTTACAAAGTATATGTCCCATGCATATCTTCCTTTATCCTGCTTGGAAAGCTTTTCTCCAGATTCTAAGTATGATTGGTAGTGTTTTAGTGATTCTTCATACTTTTTGACTCTATTATATTCTCTTGCCTTTTCTAAATCTGTTGCGGTAGTCAAATTATCAATCCCCTATTGATTTTAAAAATTATTTAAATAGCTATTTCATTTATATTGTCTATATTGTCTATATTGTCTATATTTTCTATACTATTATTTATGTTTATTATCTTTTTAATAATTGTTATCTTAATGATAAACATAGTCATTAGATTTCATAAATTTTTATAAACAATTACATATCTTATCCTCCAAGTGTTACAATATATAACATTTAGCTTATATTTAAATATTTCTAAAATTTGAAAATTATTAAAAAAGAGAAGTTTATTTTGATTAAAATTTTAGAATATGAAAAAAATTAAAAGAATAGTTATAAGAAATTTAATGAAATTAAATTAAAATTAGTCAATAAAAAATAATAAAAAAGAGTAAAAAATAGAGAATAATTATTTAAAACAAATAATTACTCATTTAAATCAGTTAAATTATTCTAAAAGCAATTTAAGCAAATTGCAGCCAGTAAGCTTACCAAGAGCTCCATCCTTAACGCTGTCCTCATCATAGACTAAAACATCATCTGCTTCGTCTTTTGTTGAGTATATTGCAATAGGAACCATATCTCTTGTATGAGTGCCTACATCGATTGGAGTTGGATGATCTGGCAATACAGCTATTTTAAAGTCACCATATTTAGGAAGAGCTTCCATTAAAGGAGCCAATATATGCTTGTCAATATTTTCAATTCCTCTAACCTTTTCCTTTAGGTTTTTAGCATGCCCTGCTTCATCTGGTGCTTCAATGTGAACAATAACAATATCATTATCCTCTAATGCATTAACTGCATATTCTCCTTTAGCCTTATAGTCTGTATCAAAGAATGCTGTTGCTCCAGGAACATCTAAATTAGTGCATCCTGTGCACACTCCTAAACCTTTGATAAGGTCTACACCAGTGATT
The DNA here is from genome assembly GCA_946611495.1 of uncultured Methanobrevibacter sp. Classification (GTDB taxonomy): domain Archaea; phylum Methanobacteriota; class Methanobacteria; order Methanobacteriales; family Methanobacteriaceae; genus Methanobrevibacter. The sequence goes on from CAMODR010000012.1 coordinate 6,399, forward strand.
ACAGCTCCCTTAAGTCCATAAGTGTCCTTCATGCTTGGCATTGCAGGCATTGTTCCTTGACCCCAGAACCAAACCATGTTTGAAGGCTCTTTGCCCTCTTCTATTCTTTTTTGGTTTACAGGATGATTTGACAAAGCCTCTTTGGATTCAATCATTATTGCCTTTATCTCATCTGCAAATGAATCAAATTCAAGCTTGTCTGCTATTTCCTCACCTACAAAATCATGTGGAGGAACCATAGCCAATTTAGCTAATTTTTCTGCATTTTCCTTATCGTTATATACAAATAAGTGTCTGTAGCTAACTCCTGGGTAGAACTTGCCCTTAAAGTCAGGATACTTGTCATTAAAGTATTCATTTAAGTATTCCATAAGTTCTGCAGCTTCTGGAGATGTGATATGTCCTGCATTAGAGCTTGCCATAAGTCCATCCTTTTCAGTTATTGTATTGCAACGGAATATAACATCTCCCTCTTTGGTTTCAACACCCATGCTTGCAGCTTCTAAAGGTCCACGGCCAGTATAGTATTCAAGAGGGTCGTAACCGAATATGCTCATATTAGCCACATCAGATCCTGGTGGCAATGTTTCAGGAACATTTTGGATTAATCCAGTACGTCCTTCCTTAGCTATTCTATCTAAAACAGGTTTGTCTGCTACTTTAAGTGGAGTTTTTCCATCTATTTCTTCTATAGGATAATCACTAGCTCCATCTTCGATAACAATTACATATTTCATATAAAAACTCCTATTTTCTTAAATTTGTTGTTGATTTTGAATAATAATCTTTAATAATCTAATTTTGGTTTTTATTTAGATTTTGTTGATTTTGAATAATAATCTTTAATAATCTTAAAATAATTGAATAAATATTATAATTTAATTAATTTCCTTTTTAAGAGTTTAAAATCCTTAAAAAATCTATAATTTAAAATTTTATCTTTAAAAATAAGTTAATAAAATAAATTATCAGATTCTAAAACTTTTAAAAAAAGAAAAATAAAGAAATAAAGAATAATTACTTATTCCTTATTATATTGATTAAATCTGTAAGCATAGCGGAAGCAGTTTCCAAGGATCCTGCACCTTTGCCCATTACAGTAATGTCATCTGCCAAGTCTGTTGTGACAGTTGCAAGGTTTAATGTACCATCGATTGCAAATGGACTGTTTTTCTTAACAAGTCTTGGAGATACTTTCAATTGTTTCTTAGACACTTCACCAATTAGCTTTACATAATATCCTTCTTCTTTAGCAAGGTTAATAGCTTCAAGTGAAACGTCAGATATGCCTCTAACTTCAACATCATCATATGTTGCATCGATTCCTAATACTGAATTAGCTAAAATGACCACTTTACAAGCTGCATCAATACCTTCAACGTCTTGTGTAGGATCAGTTTCAGCAATTCCTAACTGTTGAGACTCTGCTAAAGTGTTTTCATAGGTCATGCCTTCAGTAGTCATTCTTGATAGGATATAGTTAGTGGTACCATTCAATATTCCTTTTATTGAGCTGATTCCACAGCTTGCTAAAGTATCTTGACATAAGTTGATAATTGGCATTGCACCGCCAACAGATGCTTCAAACTTAAAGTCAACGCCTGCCTTCTCTTTAGCTTCGATAATTTCCTTATAGAATAAAGCTAAATGTCCCTTATTAGAGGTCACTACATCTTTTCCGTCAGCAAATGCCTTTAATGTCAAGGATTTTGCAGGTTCAGCATCAACGATGTTTGTTGGAGTTGCTTCAATCAAGCAATCATAGTCAACAGCATCTAAAATGTCAATTCCAGAAATTTCACTACCATATTCTGGATAATTCTTAAGCTTTCCACTTTCTTCTTTAGTTTTAAGGAGCAATTCTTCATCAAGGCCATCTTGGCAGATTGCAGAAGTGGATGAGTCACCAGCTGCCACAATTTTTAGGCTTACGCCAAATTTGTCCTTAATCATTTCCTTTTTCATAGATATTGCACGTGCAACACCTTGGCCTACAGCACCGAAACCTAATATTACAAGTTTGCATTCGTCCATATAAATCCTCCTTAAACTTCGTCAATAACTAAAAAGTCCTTCTCTTTAGCTATTTCCATAACCTTGTCATAAGCTATTTCCCTTTTTCCAACATCAAGCTCAATGGTAAGTAAAGCGGTAGACTTAAGTTCACCATCTAATTTTAATTGCAAATCACTGACAACAAGACCATCTACAGCATTTATTTTATCTACGCTGTCTCTTAAGTCAGTGTCTATGATGTGTCCATAAAGGATTGTGCTTAATTTTTCCTTCTTAATGGTGTCATCAACTTCAATAAGATTTACGCCCATTTCCTTAAACTTATCAGTCACTGCCTGTAAGTTTTCTCTTTCTCCTTCAAGAGTAATTTGCACTGGCACTTTTCCTTCTTCAGCTTTTATTTCTCTTTTATGGACGATGGTTACTAAATTAGCTCCAAGTTCACCAATAGGGCTTAAGATAGAAACTAATTGTCCAGGAACATCTAATATCTCAAGAATTAAGTTCATTCTCATAATATCCCTCTATGCTTTACTAAATTAGAAATTTTAATTAATTCCTTTACTAAATTAGAAATTTTTAATCAATTCCATTCATTTAAAAATACAGATTTTTTGTGATTAGTTAATCCAATCTGCTCTTTTTACAATAACATTACCATCTTTATCGGTTCTTGCGTTTCTTACGATCTTGCTTGAATCTTTCTCTTCAGATTCATCTTCACGATTAAGATTGAGATTGTCAGTAATGTAATAGGTTCCTTCAAGTTCAGGAACTTGGTCTAAAGTTTTTGAAAATTCTTCTAATATCTTTTCTGCATCTTTTTCAATTGCCATAAATATTCTCCAATAAGTTTTTAAAAAACTTTTAAATATTATTATAGTTGAATTTAAGTTTTAATTGATTTTAAAAATTTATTAAATAATTTAAAAGTTTATATTATAATAATATATATTAATCAATATTAATATACTTTTATGAAGTTTTAAGTAGTTTTATTAATTTTTTTTAAAAAATAGTTAAAATAGAATAAATAAAGTAAAATAAATAAATAAATAAAAATGAAATCTGTTAAAACATTAATTTTCCTTTAATGATTCAACAAATGCATCAATATCAAAATCCTTAAGGATCTTTTTCTTAAGTTTCTTGTTTATTCCAGAACCATACTGAGCAGCCTTTTTAGGCCTAAGGGCTATATATTCAGGAACTCCAATGTCCAGAGCAAGATCTCTTATTATATGTTTTCTTAAAAGGTCTTCATTGTTTTTTATCTTGAACTTTCCTGGAATGTCCAATGCAAGGTTTATGACTTCCTTATCCAAGAAAGGAACTCTTAACTCAACACCATTTGCCATGGAAACTGCATCATCCCTTTCAAGATTAACATGATAAAGGTTTGCAATGTCATGATAAATTTCTTCATCCAAGTTGAAATAGGCATCAAATAATGTATTGTCTTCAAAATGCTTCAGGTATCTGTTATATCCTCCAAAGAGCTCATCAGCCCCTTGACCAGATAATGCAACCTTGATTCCATCCTCATGAATAGCCTTAGTTGCAAGATATATTGTCATTCCAACACCTAGCTTCATGATGTTTGCATCTTCTATTGCGGTTAAAACATCCTCTACACTATTCCTAATGATTTCTTCGTCAATGATGACTGTTTTTAGCTCAAGCCCTAAGTCTTCAGCTATTCTTTTGCTGAAACTAATGTCCTGTGAGTTTTCAAGGCCTACTGCATATAGCTTAATATGGAGTGGCTTAAGATTTTCATCTTTTTCTCTTTTTTCGGCTATATCCTTAAGAATCACAGCCAATATTGTGCTGTCAACCCCTCCTGAAAATATAAGTCCAATATTGACTATATTTTCAACCCTTTTTTCCACTGCAGAGTATATGTCATCCCTTAGAAGTTCCTTATAAACATCATAGCTATCCTTGATGTCCAGATAGTCCTTATATTCATTATAGGATGATTTAAGCATTTTAAAGTCTGTATTTATAATCTTATTAATAAGGTCATCTTCCAAGTCAATTTCATTAAAGTTATATAATATAGACCCTGGCTTTAGGTTCTTTATCTCATTGTCATTAAATCCTGCTTTCCATAGGGCCTTTCTCTCAGATGCAAATCCCTTAAGGTCATCTTTGATTCCATAAAACATAGGCTTTACGCCAATTGGGTCTCTTGATACAATCAAGTCATTATAATCCTTATCATAAATTGCAAATGAATAATCCCCGTCTAATTGTCTGATTATGACTTTGACTGCTTTCAAAAGATAATTATCGTTTATTTTCTCATCATTCTTAATTATATCATAATGGTATTTTACTAAATGGGCCAATAATTGGCTATCGCTTTTTGATTTTTTGTAAGAATCACTCTTGCTCTGTTTTTCTTTAAGAAAACTTTCAATCTTATTGAAATTATATATTTCTCCATTAAATATGAATACAAGATTATTTAATATGATAGGCTGTCTGTTTTCCTCAAGATTGTCTCTAAGTTCATTGTTTTCATTAATAAGATTAAAAATAGATAGAAGACTATGGCCTAAGCCTATTGTGTAGCAGGATTTTGAATCATCAGCAGGACTATTTTCCAAATCAAAATTCTTATCACAAAGGGTCTCACTAGATTCATTGTCAAATAAGTAGTATCCACTTGAGTCCATTCCCCTATGTCTTGTTGATTCCATCATGGAAAATAGCAGTTTTTTATTAAAATTTCCAACTAGACCTATACAGCCACACATAAGTTCACCTTAATGTTAATTAGTTTTCATTTAATTGATTTTCTATTCAATTTAATTAATGTTTTTTGAATTGATTATATTTTAATTATAGGTTATTTTATTTTAATCATATGTTTTTTGTTTTGATATTTTAATCAATAATATTTAGTATTATCTGATATTGTGTTTATCATTTCAAATGTTATTCTTTATTGTTGTTTTTTTAAAATAAAAAATATTTCAATATTAAATTTAATTATCATTTATTATTTTTATTTTAATTATTTTTATAATTAATTAATCTTATCCATTAATTTAATGGATTATTTTTTTTAATTAAATATTAAAAATATTAATGGATTTATAGTATTTTAGCAAAAGGTATATAAATAAAAAGATTTATATATTTAGGTATACAAAAATATTTTTGTAAATGTAATAAAATTTACTTTTTTATTATAAATTTATAGGTGTACAATATGGCAAAGAAAAATACATGGATTGCAATGATCCTATCCTTAATAGTTCCAGGATTAGGATTAGCATATGATGGAGTATATAAAAAGTTTATAGCTTATTTTGTTTTAGGCGCTATTTTCGCTCTCCTTTGGTGGAATATGGGCATGCCTTTAGATCCTGAAGTTAACAATACTGGTTTCTGTTGTTATTTAGCATATATCATTGTATGGATATTTGGTTTATACGACACTTTAAGAACCACTATGGATCTTAACAGAGGATTATAAGCAAATAATATTTTTTAAATATTATTTTTTTAAACTTTTTTTTTAATTTTTATTTTTTATTATTAATTTACTATTTTTAACTATTTTTTAACAACTTTTAACTATTTTTTAACAACTTTTAACTATTTT
>CAMODR010000013.1 GCA_946611495.1 uncultured Methanobrevibacter sp.
AATCAAATATGGCATAAGACAAAGGCATATGCTCATAATCCCAATAGTCAGACCTCTGAATATAATTCAATAAACAGACAGCCTCAAATAGGTTTAAATCCTCATTTGATAACAAATTCAACCAATTATGCTTAAATACAAGATCATACTTATCCTTAAGATTATTAATTGTATCATTATAATCCATATGCTCAAACTTATATTTAATCATAAGATTAACAAACAGAAAGTTTAGCCCATCCAGATTTATGTCTTTTGTTAATGTCTCCTTCTTAAAAAAGTAAATAAGGTCTTCCTTTTTCTCCAAATCCTCTTCATTATCTACATTATCCAAAAATTCAAGATATTCTTCACTATAAGACCCATAATATAATTTAAAATACTCCCTAAACTTTAATAACCCATTTAGTCTGTCTTTCCAAGACATATTTTCTATCTCACTATCCGGAACATCAGCAACATCATTTGCTATCCTATGAAAATTAAAATCCATATTATGACCTTTAAACCTTTTAAATAGCTAAACCAAACTTACATTTTCATTTCATAAGAAAATTAAAAATATAAAATTCAAATAAATACAATTTTCATTTATAGAAGAACTTAAAAACAAATAAAATCCACATACATTAATTCAAAAAGAAAACAATATAAAATAAATGAAAATAGCATTAATTAAAACATATATTGTAATAATATGATTAATTTAATTAATCACAAAGCTATTTTAATCAAAACTATTTCTTTTTCTCAACTAATTCAATAAGGTAACTAATATTCTCCTCTAAGTTTTTAATACTTTCTTCATTTTTCTTAAGCCTTTCCTTGATTTCCATAATATCCTCATTGGAGGATATTGACCTTTCCTTGATTTCCTCAATTGATTGTTTATTATCTTCCATTCCTTTCTTAAGGATAGTCAACTTTTCATTAAACTCTTCGTTTTCCTCCTTAAAGACCTTGTCATTAAAGAGATATGCAAAGCTTGCAGTTAAAATCGAAAACATCAAAACTCCAACAATAAGCAGTATCATAGCAATCAACTGCCCTATAGGACTTTTAGGAATTACATCACCATATCCTACAGTGGTGATTGTCTGAAATACGAACCATGAGCTGTAGTACAGGTTAGGTATTGTCGGATCAAAGTATTCAAGTGCAAATGTGGAACCTACTATGACCACTATGAATATTGCTATAATCTTATCCAAGTAAGTTGCATTGAAAAACCTTCTGAGATATTTGAAAGACTCCTTAAATAAAAGCAGCATCCTTAAGAATCTGATTAAAATTACAACATTTACAAAGTCAAAATGGAAGGTACCTGCAGGCGCTAATAATAAATCTAAAGGCACAGATGCTATCAAATCAAGATAATTCTTCCTAAAGTAATCCTTTCTATCTTCAGCCATTGCTATTTTTATTATAAATGTCAAAATAAGAACAAGACATAATGCTGTATCAAACAGAAGAATGAAGTTAAGATAAAAAACGTTTAGATCGACTAAAAAGGAACCTATTAGAAAAATTATATCCAAAACGATTAGAATTGATAAAATTATATCGAGTCTTTGAATCCAGGTCTTCACATTTTCACCTTCTTAATATTATTCTATCAAATTTATATTAAATAGATTTTTATTTAAGTTGAAAAAATAAAAAACTACACACTCACAAAACAAGAAAAACACACAAAAACTTTAAACTACACACTCACAAAACAAGAAAAACACACAAAAACTTTAAACTACACCTTCACAAAAAACACAAATGTAAAGCCAATTATCACAATATAGCGAAAAACTCTCTTAAATTACACTTAGAAAATTTATAAAAATTTATGTATACCTAAATAAAAATATATAACTATATCATACTTAACAGGAGAACCAAAATGTCTAAAAAAGCATCTAATTTTCAAATAAAATTTATGGCAATAATGTATAGAGGAAAAGAGATATTCAAGCCTCTTAATACAGGTTGGATTGATGAGCATGTGGCTTGCGTTAGAGAATACATTGCAAATATCTTTTTTTATACAAAAAACGGAAAAACAATAATGATTGATGCAGGATACAATTATGACAGATTAGAAGAGAAAATGTCTTGGTTGGATATTGATCCAAATGACATTTCAGAGATTCTAATCACCCACCAGGATACTGACCATGTAGGTGCAGTGGAAACAGACAGCACAGGCCTATTCAAAGATGCCACACTTTACATAGGAGAAATCGAAAACAGATACCTAACTGGTGAAAAACGTAGAAAAGTTGGATGGGGAACCTATAAACTGCCTATGGTAGAAAGTGATAATGAAAGAGTTCTATTGAATGATGGAGATGTTTTTGAAATCGATGGGATAAAGATTGAGGCAATCCTAGTCCCAGGACACACATGGGGACATATAGTATACTTAATCGATGACAAGTACCTTTTTACAGGAGATACAATTTGGTTTGGTGCAGACGGAGGATACAGTTTCATTTCCACACTAGCTGAGGACAATAAGTTATCATTAAAATCATTAGAGGAATTGGAAAACAAACTGCGGGCAAAAAACATTGAACCGTTAATAATCACCGGACATACTGGGTGGACTCAAGACTTAGATTGGGCTTTTATGCATAGGGATAAGAAATGTGCTCCATTCTCTAAGAGAGTGCCAGACCCAGAAGCCCCCTATGATGGCTATGATGAAAGTGATGACACAGAAGAAAACACAAGAAAGTCAGGATTTTTAAAAGCGAAACACTGATTCAATTAAAGTTTTAAAAAGCAATGAAAAATCCTTTTAATAATCATCAAACCAAACACCACCACATTTTACCAATCCTTGAATTAAAATCTAATTAAATTCAATACAAAATCTCATAGAATTCCTTATTTAGGAATTTAAGATGAGTAACTAGTCTTCTGCGTTTCATCTGAAGCAACTTATTGTTGAATACGCAATCTTCATACTCTTTCTGGTCAACTTCAATTCCGCTTTCAATTTTCTTTTTAAGAGTTCTTAATTGTCTAAAAAGTGTGTTTAGCTCATGCTTTGTTTTTTCTAATTCTAAACTTGTTTGATCAATTTCTATAGTTAATTCATCTATTCTTCTCATGATTAAACCTCAAATAATTCTTTTTTAATATAATCAAACCAGCTATTAAAGGATGTGCATGCAAATTAATATTTGGTTTTGGTCACTTATAAAGTCAAGACAAGAGCATTTGAAAACTAATATTTTATTTATAAAGTTCAAGAATCAAAAAAAAAGATTAAAAACCACTACTTAAACTAAAAAGTTCAAGAATCAAAAAAAGATTAAAAACCACTGCTTAAACTAAAAAGTTCAAGAATCAAAAAAAGATTAAAAACCACTGCTTAAACTAAAAAGTTCAAGAATTTAAGAATAATTTCGCCAAAAAGTCAAAAAAGTGAAATTAATACCATTCCAAATTAAAAAAAAACTTAAATGTTTTACCAAATAAATAATATAAACATAATATAAACATAATATAAACAATATATAAATATATAAACATTATAAATAATGAGGCAAAATATGAAGATAAACAAAATGATTTTAAGCTCACTCATATTTGTCCTGTTACTGCTTTCAATCACTGCAATATCTGCAGCTGATTTGAATGAGACTGACGATATAAGTGTGTTAACAGATAGTAACATAAATGAAAAGTCATTTACTGACCTTAATACAGATATCTCTAATGCAAATTCAAAAATTGATCTTTCAAGCGATTATAAATTCAATAATCAAAGCGATCTGAATTATGCAAATGGGATAACTGTAAATAATAAAAAGTTTGTAATTAATGGAAATAACCATATTATTGATTGTGACAATAAAGCCAGAGCATTTAACTTAACTAAAGGCAATGTTGAGATAAACAACCTAATTATTAAAAACGCTTTCCATAATAGTGGTTCAGCAATTAATACATACGCTAATCTAACATTAAACAATGTAACATTCATTAATTGTTCATACAATGATTCTGAAAGTGTTGGTGCACTATTGGCCATTGAAACAGACTTAAGCATCAATAATTGTAAATTCATTGATAATGCCGGCCAATATGGAGCTTCAATTTCATCATACGGCAGTTCCCTTATCATCAACAAATCCACATTCATCAGCAGCTGCGATAATATTCGTCAAGGCCATATCTATTTATACAATTCAGAAATGGCGATTCTTAATTCCCAATTCCTAAATACCACAAGCGAATATTCAACTGCAATTTATTCTGAAGGTGAAGAAGCAGTAATAGTAATTTCAAAAACAAAATTTGAAAACCTATACGCAAATAAAACTGCAGGTGCAATTGGAATAAAACAACTAGATGCTTTAAGCATATCTAATAGTAAATTTGACAATGTATCCAGTTCAAAAAATGGTGGTGCCATTTTTGTGGATGTAAATGGAGCATCCGAATTTAAATCTGGTAAAGTTCTAATCAACAACAGCAGATTCAACAACTGCTATTCCGAATTTGGTGGAGGGATTCTTCAACTTGGAGGAGATTTATACATTCTCAAAACAAATTTCACATCAAATACAGCAGAATATGACGGCGGTGCGATTTATACAAGTCATGCTGATGTGGAAATTGAGAATTCCAGGTTCAAATCCAATAGCCTAAATGACGAAATATCCTTTGGAGGAGCATGCCATTTCGATAAGGGCGACGTGATACTTACTAAAAACCGCTTTGAAAACAACATTGGATCCTGGGGATCTGCAGTCTATGCATATGACACAGATTTAAAATTAACAAGCAATTACTTCAACAATCCTTACAACGCTAAAAGCGTATACACAGTATATGGAGAGGTGAAAAAGACAAAGAACAATTACACTACAGACAAGGTATCCTTTAACAACACTGATTACAATTATAACTATGAGAATACAGCAGACCCATTTATAATAATTGACAGCAATGTTTCATTTGAAGAGATTCCTGAAAAATTCGATTTAAGAGAATATGGCTGGATTACACCAGTTAAAAACCAAGGAGACATGGGCGCTTGCTGGGCATTTGGAAACATTGCTGCATTGGAATCAGCATTGCTTAAATATACAAATGTGACATATGCATTAACTACAAATAACATGCAAAATTCAATGCTCAAATATTCCAAATATGGAAATTCTGAGTTAAGTGAAGGTGGAGTGGCATATACCGCTATAGCTTATTTAATTGACTGGTTAGGAATTTCACCAGAGTATTATGACGACTATGATGAACTTGGTAAGATATCTCCAATATACACATCTCCGGAAGACCTTCACATTCAAAATGCAGTCATTATTCCTTTAAGAAAAAATAGCACTGACAATGACTTAATCAAAAATGCCTTAATTAAATATGGTGCTTTAGCTGTTAGCCATAATGCAGATTTTAATTCAAGCGCATATTATAACGAAACAAGCCATGCGCAATATTACTATGGAAATGCTAGTTCAAACCATAGGGTTTGTGTTGTAGGATGGGACGATAACTACTCTAAAGATAATTTCCTGAAAACCCCTCAAGGCGATGGCGCATGGATTGTTAAAAACAGCTGGGGATCTAAATGGGGTGATGGAGGATATTTCTATGTATCCTACTATGACACATCATTTGCAACTTTTAGAGAAAGTGTTGCTTATATAATCAACAATGATTCATATTATAGACTTTATCAGCATGACCTTGGTGGAGATATAGCATTTGCTGAAGATAGGCAATATTATGCCAATGAATTTATAGCTGAAGAAGATGAATTAGTTTCAGCTATAGGTACTTACTTTAATGAAACAGGGGCAAAATATGAATTTACAATATCTGTAAATGATGTTAACGTCTATACCCAAAATGGAACAAGCAGCTTTAGAGGCTATGAAACAGTAGAGTTAAACAAGTATATTCAAGTCAATGCAGGTGATGTCTTTAAGATTACAGTCAAAAATATGCTCCCTTATGTTAACAACTTAAGAATTAATGCTCAAAAAGAAATATCCTTTGCAAGTAAAGATGGTCAAGCATGGGAAGACTTAGGTAAACAGGATGTGATTGCTCTTTTAAAAGCTTATACACTAAAAGAAAATAAAGAAGATAAAGAAGTAATCTCCCTCAAGCCTTTTATCATGATAGACTGTAAGAACATGACAACCACTGCTGTGGCTGCTGCAGACGGCAGAATAGGAAAATACTTTACAGTGACACTTAGGGATAGGAATGGAACAGCCATTGCAGGCAAAAATATTCAAATAGGATTTAATGGAAAAACCTATAAAAAAACTACCGACGAAAAGGGAAGCGCTAAACTTCAAATCAACCTTCCAAAAGCAGGAACCTATACATTTGCAATAGGATTCCTTGGAGACCTTGATTATATGGGAGCATTCCAAGTGGCTAAGATAACTGTAAAGAAACAAAGCCCTAAGCTTACAACAGCAAGCAAATCCTATAAAGCAACTGCAAAAACAAAAACATTAACTGCTACATTTAAAACAGCAAATGGAAAAGCTGTAAAAGGCAAAAAGATAAGCTTTACTGTAAACGGCAAAACTTATACAGCAAAAACCAACTCTAAAGGAGTAGCAAGTGTAAAAGTAAGCCTAAACAAAAAGGGAAGCTATTCATTCACTGTCAAATATGCTGGTGACAATACCTTTGCTGCAGTTAAAAAGTCTGCAAAACTAACCTTAAAATAAATTAATAAGTTTTTAAAACTTATTAATTCTCTTTTTTTATTTTTATTTTGAGTTTTTTTAAAAAAAAACATACTATTTTTCTACACAAAAAACACCAAAAAACAGAACTGATACTCATCACAAGAAAAAAACACGTCAAAAAACATAATTAATACACCGTACAAGAAAAAATATCACTTCCAATAGAAATTATTTTCCCACAGGAAAAAAACTCACAAAAAATAGAAATTATTTTCTCACAAGTAAAAAACTTACAAAAAATAGAAATTATTTTCCCACAAGTAAAAAACTTTTTATAATTCCTAAAATAAATAATAAATTAAACATGTATTCATTAATTTTTCCACAGAATAATAATCCGTGATTAAAATGTTTAAAAGAGAGTTATATCTTAAAAAGATTCGCAAAATGATTGACAAAGAAGAAGTAAAAATCATTACTGGAATAAGAAGGTCAGGCAAGACATGTCTATTAAAATTAATAGAAAATGAACTAATAGAAAGAGGAATTCCAGAAGAAAATATTATTTACATTTCATTTGAATCTGCTAAATACGACCATATCAACAACTACAAAGATTTAAACGACTGCATTTTTGAAATTACCAAAGACATTAAAGGAAAGATATACTTACTATTCGATGAAATCCAAATGGTTGAAAACTGGGAAAAAAGCATCAATTCCTATAGGATAGACTTGGATTCAGACATATACATTACAGGGTCTAACTCAAAATTACTTTCTGGCGAGTTTGCCACATTACTTTCAGGCAGATATATAAGAATTAACGTATTTCCATTTTCATTTAAAGAGTATGTCGAATATTCTATGGAAAAATATGATATGATTAATTATGAACAGAATTATAATCCTTTAAAATTAGTAAATTCAAGTGCTGAGAAATTGTATAGCTATAACCCATTATTCATTAGCCAATTTCAGAATTATATAAGTTTTGGAGGTTTTCCAGCATTAATAAAATATGATGATATGGAGAAATTCGATTATATAAGAGATATTTATGATTCAGTGATTCTAAGAGATATTTTGGAAAGAAATAAAATAAAGGACATTGATTTGCTTAAGAGACTAATCAAATATGCCATTTCAACTACAGGACAAACATTCTCCTCATTATCCATAAGCAAATACTTAAAAAGTGAAGGCATAAAAACATCCCCTAAAACTATTTTAAATTATATGGATCAAATGACCAACTCTTTCTTAATTTATAAAGCACAAAGAGAGGATATAAAAGGAAAAAACATGCTCAAATCACTAGAAAAATATTATGTAGTGGATAACAGCTTTTATCATATGTTTAATGATGAAGAAACTTGGGATATGGGCAGCATTTTAGAGAGCATTGTTTATATTGAATTACTTAGACGTGGATATAGAGTAACTGTAGGCAAGATTGACAATGAAGAAGTAGATTTTGTAGCAAGAAAAAATAATCAAGTAATTTATATTCAAGTTGCAGAAACTATAATGTCCAAAAAGACAAAAGAACGCGAACATTCTTCATTAAAGAAAATAAAGGACAATTATCCTAAATACATCATTACTGAAGATAGAATACGCTCTCCTGTTGGAAGTTTTATTCACTTAAACATTATAGACTTTTTACTTTCAGATTATGAGACTTTTTAATAAAGCAAGCATAAAAAACGCAAATTATTTCCCCACAGGAAAAAAAACTTACAAAAAATAGAAATTATTTCCCCATAGGAAAAAAACTTACACAAAACAACACAAAAAAGAATAAAAAACAATAATAGAAAAAATAGTTTAAAGCAAATAATTCTTAATAAGGTTGTGAAAATATGGAAGGTAATTTGACTTTATCCAAATCAAAGATTAACACATTCCTGCAATGCCCTCGTAAATTCAAATACAGATATATTGATGAAATCAAGGAGGAACCAAACGAGTACATGCAGTTTGGAACAGATGTCCATAAGATTGCTGAGGACATTGCCAATGAATTGATAGAGAAAGAAAACGTTAATGAAGAAACAATCAACGATGCGATTTCAAATGTCAACTATGAAGGAGAATTTGACATAAAACATCACATCGAAGGGCTAAAAGAATTCTTTAATGACATATATGCAAACAATTACGAAATATTTAGCGCTGAAGAGTACATTCTGGATGAGTCCGATAATCTAATAGGAATAATTGACATAGTAATAAAAAACAAAAGCGATGAACTTATAATCTTTGACTATAAGACTGGAAAGCCAAGATCCATAGACAAATACAAGCTGGAACTTACTGTCTATAAAATGTTATTGGAATCCAAATATCCCAACCATAAGGTCATATCAGCAGGGATTTACTTTACAGGAGACAATGCATACCGCATAGCAAATTTTGATAATGCAAAAGAAGATTACTTCACATCACAATCAAAGGAAAAGATTAAGGAAAATGACTTTGAATATGTGGATAAGATAAGCCAACACATATACAAGACCATTGATAGAAACTATTTTGTAACTAGAAAAGGATTCATGTGCAAATATTGTTTCTATAAAGACCACTGCGATAATGATTTTAGCTAATTTAATATGGGGAGAGTAATCATCCCCCATAAATACTAACAAAAATTATGGCAAGGATTCTTAAAAAAAATAAAAAAAAGAATTATTTTCCCAACAATCCTTTGTCTTTAGCATTATTTTTACTAAGGATCTGATGACCAATATTCTTTTCCAATTCACGACGAGTATTACCTGCAATATCACCTCCCCGTTTAGCAACATCTTTACTTTCTTCAAAACCATTAGGGTTTTCTGATTTGCTAATTTCAGTGGTTGCCAATTCACCTAACATATTAATGACCAATTCTGCATTAGTCATATTATCCCTAAGGTTTTCTTTTTTCAAGCCTTTATAAGCTTTATGCTGAGCAGTGCTTATCCCAAAGGCAGCCTGACTAATCTCGTCAGTAAGAACAGTATATTGCAATCCATTCTCAACACCTACTCTTTCCCATTCAGCAGTCAAGTCTTTTCTTATTTCCATATTTCTTAATCTTTGACTAATCCACTCTTCGCTATAGCCCTTTTGACGGTAATTATTAATCGCCCTTTCAATGGATATTTCAGGATCAACTATCTCATCAATTCTTTCGCTACCTACCTGAGCCAGCCAAAGCTTGAATGGTTCTGCATTTGGTGATGGAACAGATTGTATGAGTCTTAATAATTGTTTAGTGGTTGCTACGTCTGTAAACCTCATTTTGCCATCTTTGGCAGGCATTTTTAAACGTCCGATATTTTCGGACAGTTCACTTCCTTCAGATTTTAACTTAGCTTTTAAGTCTGCCCAGTATTTTCTAGGCCTTTCACTTTCTGTAAGCACTTCTATGACATCTATTATTGAAAAATAGTAGTCCTGTATTTCATCATCCCAGACTGTACGAATCTTTTTATCATTGAATAATTTTATGTTATTTCTTTTCATAATTTAGCCCTCTATCCAAAATAGATAGACTATTTTCAGTATATATTTAATTTTAATGGATTATAGAAAACTTAAATAAAAATCCAAATTATCCTTTAGATTATTTTATACAGACATTTTCCAAATCCACATACATTATCGTTGTATTTTCTATAATAAATAATTTTAGAGAGCATTTGAAAAGTAT
Source organism: uncultured Methanobrevibacter sp. (assembly GCA_946611495.1). Lineage (GTDB taxonomy): Archaea > Methanobacteriota > Methanobacteria > Methanobacteriales > Methanobacteriaceae > Methanobrevibacter. The sequence continues at coordinate 10,378 of CAMODR010000013.1, forward strand.
TAAGCCTTTAAATTAACTATATGTAATAAATAGTAAATTTTATCCAATAAAATAAACTATAAAACACAAATAGGAAATTTATAAGATAAAAAAACTATAAAACACAATAATGAATTTTTATTTTAAAATAAGTAAAAATCTGCCTAAATACATTAGATAATCCTAAATAAATTAGATAATCGAAAGCAGAACTAATTAATTATAATCGAAAGTTTGAGATTATGGATTTAAATAGGGCAAAACTAAAAAATAAATAAAAACAAGGTGCCATATACAAATCTCTTAACACCTCTAATTAAAAAAAGAATTAAATTAAACCCTAAAAAAGACATTTTCTATTAAATCCTCAAGGATTTAATTTAAAAAAAAACATGAAGATTAATCTAAGAAATTAATTAAAAAGTCCAATAAATTTATGTGTCTTATCCCATACATAGACATGTCCATAGTATCTTCACTTATTATATATTTAGGATAAGCATCATTAATCTTCAATAGACTATTAAACTCCCTATCAATATTTCCATCATGAATATTTTCAGTTACTTGAATATAGAAGACTTCCTTATTCTTTTTACATAAGAAATCTACTTCAAATCCATTTAATTTTGCTATTGTAACATCATATCCTCTTTTAATAAGTTCCAAATAAACAATATTTTCAATTATATGGCCTCTGTTTTCAGCAATAGGATTGAAACCCTTAACTGCCTGAATGAAACCTGTATCCACCACATAATATTTTTCATTTGTTTTTAATATTTTCTTACCTTTAATATCCTCTCTAAAGACCTTATTAAATAGGCATGTGTTTTCAATATATTGCAAATAATTCTGTATGGTTATAGGACTGATTGATTGATTTTCATTCTTGAGAAATTTACTGATGGAATTGGCTGAAAAAAGATTTCCCACATTATCCAACAAGTAAAGAATAAGCTTGTTTAAAAGATTAATGTCCCGAATAGAATATCTTTCAAGCAAATCCCTATATAAGATAGAGTTAAAAATATCTCCCAAGTAATTGACCTTATCATCTTCCAAGAGAGCTAATGAGAATGGGAATGACCCATATTCTATAAATTCATTTAGCCATTGGGATTTGTAAAACTTTAATAAATCAGGATTAGAGTCATCTATACTTTCAGTTTCCATTTTATAATCACAAAATTCATTAAATGAAAATGGGTACATCTTGATTTCCATATATCGACCTGTCAAATGGGTTGCCAATTCACCGGACAATAAATTAGAGTTAGATCCAGTAATATAAATGTCACAGTCCAAGTCAACATAATATGAGACAATGCTCTTTTCCCAAGACTCAACATTTTGTATTTCATCAAAGAAGAGATACATATGGCCGTCTATATTTTTAGTTAAATTAATTATAAGTTCATCTAAATCATTAGAATGTTTAATATTTCTATATTTAATTGAGTCAAAGTTGATTAAAATAATGTTTTCCTTGTTTATACCATCTTCAATTAATTCATTGATAAAAAGCTTTAAAAGATATGACTTTCCGCAGCGCCTAACACCAGTTATGACTTTTATTA
>CAMODR010000014.1 GCA_946611495.1 uncultured Methanobrevibacter sp.
GCCTATACCAGAGGATCTTAAGTCCTCCCCCTTTGGCCGCTCGGGCACCCTTGCAGAGTAACAACAATATTATGTTGAACTTCATACTATATAAACCTTGTGGAAAATAAAAATTCTTGAAAAAAATTATCTCTATGGAATACAAAAAACTGGAATAAAAGACAGGCTATCTGAAAAACTTTAATGAATTCCTATCATATTAACAAATTATATAAGCAAAAATAATTATATTTTAAAATAGTATAACTTTATTATATCATGATATAGTTAATAATATATTAATAAAAATATAATGATACAATAGACTAATAAAGTGATTAAACTTATTAATTTGAAATATGAGGAGATAAATTGATTAGAATAGATCATGACGATTGCGGAGTATGCGAAAAATGCATACCTTACTGTCCTAAGGGATTAATTGAAAAGAAAGGATACACAATGGTTATCCATGATGGCTGTGACAACTGTGGAGAATGCATTGACGAATGTCCTTTAGGCGCAATCTACGACGATGAAGAATAATAATATTAATAATAAATTAATAAAAAAAATAAAAATCTGTAGAACTAAATAAAACCATAATAATCTAAAAGATTGAAAAATTATTGGAAAGGAAATGGTTAAGATGAAAAAACCAAACTTTTTAAAGAGATTTACAATAATTGATATTTTAATAATTATCTGCATAATAGGGGCTGTAGGATTTGCAATATTCCATATGACAGCAGATAATTCAGACAATATTGCATCAACCTCTTTTGACTCATCCACAAACAATAAGATCATGGAAAAATACCTTGACTATTATAGGGAAGGAAACATGATAAAATCCAAGGTTGTTGGAGCTAATTCAACTAATGGAGAGGATGTGGAAATCGAAGGAAATGTCCTTTGGGTTGGAGAGGATGAAAATGGAGGAGTGAATATCCTACTTGACAACAATGGCGAAAAGACACTTGCAGGATTATACTCTGATGTTCCAAATGCAGACATCTATTATGATAAGATAAGCTTAGAGACCACTGGCGAAAAATATGATAATCTAAAGGAAATCAGAATTTCTTCCATGGAATTGAACAGCCTAAAAGACCTTGTTTCAAAGATTCCTAAAGAAGCTGATTATGAGATTAGTGCAGAATTAAGCGTATCTGATATGAATAGCTTAGATTATCAAAATTTATTGAATAAGCTTAAGGAAAATAAAAAGCCAGTCATCGTAACAAATCAATTAAGTAAAATCGTAAATATTAATAGAGCCGATAAAACAGACATAAGCTTAGCAGATTCTGTTTTAGGTGAATTTGATGGTCAAACTGGAGAAATTACCCTTAGAATTTATAATTGTAGCGATGACACATTAAAAAGCATTCAAAGCAATTATAAGGTAACTAAAGTAATTGACATTAGTTAAACAACTTATTAAATTAATAATCTAAAGTAAATTTAATACTAAAAGCAATATGTGAAAATATGAGCGCTTTATATTCTATAACAAAGTATTTCTGTGGAAATATAACAAAGGTGTTAAAGGATTCCTTATTGTTTACAATAATATTCAAGATTCTTGGATTCATTGAAGAGGAATGGGTAAACAGTTTCTTTAAGGGATTATACCCTGGTGAAAATTTCTTATCCTTCCTTAAAAAAAGCAGAATATTAAATGAGGAAATATTTTCACCATTAATTGTTTTAGTAGTGTTCAGCTTATTTTTAGCTTTGGCCATTAATGCAGTGACTGAAGACCTGCAATTGACTGTAGTGATTGCATTCGTTAGTTTCTTTATTGGATCTGTCATTCTCCCTCACTTCTTTTTAAATGATTCCAAATCAAAGAAGAAGGGCTTGGAAAATGATAAGGGAAAAAATGATAGACAAGAAAATGAAACTAATCCACTAATTTTATTTAAATCAAGGGATATCTATTCAATTGGATTCTGTTTAACTTTAATAGGAATATTATTTTTATTTTTAAGTATCGCATCTGTTGGAGGATTGCCAATACTTAAATCCTCACTAAGGTATTCCCTAAAGCCTGCTTTTACAATGCCTGTTTTTTTAGTAATTCCAGGAATTGGACTTATTGCCTGTGAATACTTAAGCCAATTCAAATCAGCTAAGATTACAAGGTCTCAAGCAAGATTCAGATTCTTAGTCCTAACAGCAATTGGAATAATAACTGTCCTTACACTTCAATACAGAACTCCCATCATTGCAATTTTGCTTATGATGATTATAATTGGATATTATGGAGAGATATTATCTGTTTGGGAAGTGATTATAGGGGCATTGTTAGGCGTTATGGCAATCATTGGAATCGGATATATGAGATCATTAAACGAGCTTGCCATCAGCTCTAACACAAACCCATTTGCAACGTTACAAAATAGAGCAGACTTTACATTAAACGTTTTAAACTTATTAAACCAGATTTCAGGCAATTTTGGAATATTGCATGGTAAGATGCTTGCAAGTTCAATGCCTGGAAGCCCATTAGGCCCAAGAATGATGGTAGGCAAATTAATAGCTTGGAGAAGCGAAGTTACTGTGACACCTACACTTCTTGGACAGATGATTGTGGATTTTGGTAAAGTTGGCGTAGCATTTGAAATGGGCCTTTTAGGATTTATGCTTGGAATTGGATATAAGTTAATTAAATTGACCAAAGATTCATTTTACATAGTCTTATACAGCATCCTATTAACTTATTCCATTGTAGGTGTGGAAACTGGAATATTGGATATTCAGGTATTGTTCTACTTCTTTATAGGATTCTTCATTTATTTAACAGTGATTTTAAAGGATAAGGGAATTAAGATTTACTAATTAAAAAAAATCACTGCATTATTACTAATTTTAAAAAAAAGATCAATGATTTTGTTTAATCTATAAATAAAAATAGTTAAAATAACTAATTTTAAAAAATTATTCTATCTAAATTATTTATCTAAATAAAAATAGTTAAAATAAAAAAATACTGATTTTAAAAAATAATTCCATCTAAATATTTATCTAAATAAAAATAGATGAAATAAAAAAAAATAGTTTTAAAAAATTTAAAAAAAAATAAAAAAAAGAAAAAGTGCATAGCAAAGCTATGAACTTATTTTGGAGGTTGAGGTAAATAACTAAATATTTACTGATATTATGTTTTGAAGCATAATCTTATTTAGTTGGACCCAGTTTTATTTAAGTTTAAAAGAAAGCGATTAATAGCAGAAGAAAATGATGTGTGTTGACTTAAATAAAACTTAAACTAAATTAAATTAATAATATTATTATATTCAAGAGATTTGGATTATTTATGATTAAATCAATGCTTGTACAAACTTGAATATAATTTAATATTATTAATTAACAAGATTATTACAGATTTTTATTCAATAACACAATAGTTTAGGTGTGCCTAAACTTATTGTTAATTATAGGTTGTACTTCATAGTATATAAATATATCGATTTTTTTAGGTTAACCTAAAATATTAATATAACAAAATTATGCACAGATCTAAAAGAACCCAATATTCTTCTAAAAAGGACTTATAAAAAGTATAAACAGTAGGAATAAATAATAAAAATAGCTAAAATAAATAAAATAAGAGGCAGCACATAGTAAACTTGGGATTATAGAATACTATGTACTTTTTTGGAGATTGCAATAACATAAATGTTATTTAAAATGGTTTAAAAATTACAATATCTTACTAATTCAAAATCCACAAAAAGAGAGCGATTTGCAGAAGAAAATGATGTGATAGTGGATTAATTAATAACAATCTAAGATAAAAGGGAGGACAATAATTAAAATTATAAGAGGACCTTAAATTGCTATTAACGAACCAATAAAATAATCATAATTTTTATTAACATAAATTTAGGTGTGCCTAAACTTATTGTTAATTATAGGTAGTACTTCATAGTATATAAATGTTTCTAATTTTTTAGGCATACCTAAAAAATAAGGCCATATAAAAATATAAAAAATACTCAAAAAGCATAAAAACACCTATATAAAAAAATAGCTAAAAAGTATAAAAAATAGCTAAAAAAGGTTTTAAAAAACCAAAGAAAGTAAAAAATAAAAAAAAGATTTATAGAGATAAAGATAAACCGAAATAACCCAAATTATGTGAAAAGAACAATACAACGAGTTCCAATGAAATGATTAAAACGATTATTATCCCAATATAAACAAATTCTGGCTTTTCCAATACTGTTTTTGCATGATATAATCTGGAGTCCTCTGAGAAACATCTACTAGCCATACTCAAATAGATGTTTTCTCCCTTCTCATAAGCCTTCAAAAACATCATAGCTATGCTGTATCCAACCTGCTTAACACGCCATTTATACGAAATGTTCTTATTATGGATATCAAAGTTTCTGGATCTTTGTGACTGGCGAATAGACCTTAACTCATCAACAAAAATAAATAGGAACCTTACCATAATAGTTAAAATCATAGCCAAATCACGAGGCATTCCTAATTTTCTAAATGATTGAACAACCTCCTGCATAGGGCTGGTAGAAGACAATATTACAATAGCTGTAAGAGAAACAAGCAATCTTGAAAATAGGAGTATGGTCCAATTCAAACCTGTGTCAGTTATATGAATCCAAGAAATTGAACTCTGCCATATTATAGTTCCAGGATGTATAAATGGCTGAAATGCAATAACAAAACCTCCAAAAGGCAAAAGAAGAAGAATTCTTTTAAAACTTTCCTTAAAGGATAAATCCGCAAGATACATTACGACTAACAAGAATGTCTCTAAAACTAAAGGAACAATCAGCCTATCTGAAAATACAGCAAAAACAATTATCAATAAAATAGAAATGAGTTTTACACGACCCTCTAAGTTATGAATGACACTGTTACCAGATGAAATAGCCTCTAAAGTTGTAACTTGCTCTATACTCATATTATCCCCAATAATTCTAAATCTAACAGCCATTATTGTTAAAAATATTAGTTTCTAAAATATGACCAACAATCTGTTTAAATGAAAATTAAATACTAATATAAAATATCGGATTTAAATTATAAAAAACTATTTATTTTAAAGAAAAAGTATTACAAATAACTAAAATTAAGGTAAAAAAGTATTACTATTTTCAAAATAGAAAAATAAACAAAAAAAAGTATTTAAAATCTGTAAAAATCATAAAACAAGAAAAATAATAAGTAAATCCTAAGGTTTTGAATAATTAAAATTAAACAGATCGCCACCATTTACAAATAATGAACAGATATGCTTAATAATAATTATTAAACCTAAGATAAATTATGTCTAATTAAAAATATTTAATCAGATTTCTTTAATGCATAACCTATACCTAAACCAAGAATAAGTGTTATAATACCACCAAATAGTAAAACACCGATTTCACCTAATTTGTCTAAAGGTTCATAGGTATAATCTGGGAAGGGTGATTCAACAACAGTAGTTTCAACATCTTCTGAAACTGCAGAATCTTCAGCAGATTTTTCTAATCCATCAGGATCTCCAGATGCAATATAAGGAGATAACACTGCTAATGCTATGCAGAAAATAATTCCTACAACGATTAAATATTTATCTTGTTTACTTAATTCCATTCTTTCACCTACTCCCTATTCCATGCCAATAAATCTGGTCTGAATTTTTCAAGAGCGTAAAGAACAATTACGGTTAAAACACCTTCAATTATACCAATAAATGCGTGGTAAAGTGCCATAGAAGCCACACCAACATCTAATGGGAAAGTTCCAGCAATGAACATTTCAATTGCTGCAACAACTGCTGCAATTAAAGTTGCAAGCCATGCTGCAATAAATGCTGAAGGGTATTTTCCAATAACTCCTTGTAAGCCTTTGAAAGTATAAAGACCAACGAATCCACCAACAATTGCCATGTTTAATACGTTTGCACCTAATGCAGTGATTCCACCGTCTCCAAAGAATAATGCTTGGATAAGTAACACTGCAGTAAATACAAGTACTGCTGCTTCAGGAGCCATAAATACAATAGCTACTAAAGCTCCACCTACCATGTGTCCACTGGTACCAAATGGAATTGGCATATTCATGGACATGATAGCAAATATACCTGCTGCTAAAACAGCGAGTAAAGGTATACGTTTCTCATCAAGATTTTTCCTTGCCCATTTACCTGAGAAGTATAATGCAATTATTAAGATTACATAATAGATTGCACATTGAGCAAGAGGTATAAAACCATCAGGTATATGCATATTTTTTCCTCCATATTTATATCTTATATGAAATCAATTAATCCTTAATTTCACATATAAAAATAAAAAAATATATAAGCAGTAATACTTTTTAGAAAATATTATTAAAAAAAGTAATACTTTTGCCAACTTTTTTTAATCCCCATTTATATAAAAGTATTACAGAATACAAAAAATAATTAGTTATTTTAATATTTTAAGGAATATTTAACCAATTTGAGTACAATCAGTTAAATATACAGTTTAATATTTAAAATAAGGATATATAAAACTTTGTTTTGTATTACAAAAAAGCAAAAATTAATCAAAAAAGTAATACTTTTTCATAAGTAATAAAAAAATAAAAAATTTGTAATAAATCTTTATTTAGCCATAAGAAGACAAAATAATAGCAAAAATAAAAAACAATAAAATAAAAATAATTTGAAAATAAATAAAATATTTTAAATTAATAAAAGAGTTAATAGAATAAAATAAATAATTTATATAAAAAAATAAGAACAATAAATAAAATTTTAAAAAAAAATAGATTAAAATGAATAATAATAAGAAATAATTAAAATAAATCATTTAATAAAAATATAAAGAAATATTGATGAATTAAATAGAAATCAAAGAAAAATGAATAAGAATAAAAAAATGAAAAAATATTAAAAAATATAAAAAATGATAAAAAAATGATAAAAATAATAAGAAAATAGTGAAAAAATATAAAAAATTATAAAAAAGTATAAGAAATACTGGAAAAAACTGTAAAAAATATAAAAAATGAAAAATATAAAAAATTAAAAATATAAAAAATTAGAAAATTAAAAATGAAAAATAGTTAAATTAATGAAAATAATGCTAAATCAATTATTTTCCACGTGCTTTAAAAGCTTTTAATTTAGCTTGAAGTCTGCTAATATAATCAAACTCTTTTTCATATGATAAATCATTCATATATCCACATCTTGGACATTCTGCCTTGTTGCATCCTTTGCAACTGGCACAGCCAGAGCATCCTCCAGCCATTGGATCAAATTCAAAACCACACATTCTACATTGCATGATATCACCACCTAAATATAATATTTATATAATTTAATAGAATTTATTTTAAATTTATAGAATTTTTTTAAATTTAATAGAATTTATTTTAATAAATTAATAAAATGTTATAATAACTTTTTAAATATAAGAGATTATGCGATTGCCCTTGGCCAATACATAATAATGAAGACACCAATTAACGCTATACAAGCGCCAATGATATCAAACTGATCTGGAACCATATTATCCACTTTCCATCCCCATAGAACAGAAAGGGCTATGAATATTCCTCCATATGCTGCATAAGTTCTTCCAAATGTAGCAGGCTGAAATGTTGGAACGATACCATAGAGAATCAACAGGATTGCACCTAAGATTGCAAATTCAAAGCCTTTACCTTCTCTAATCCATAGCCAAATCAAGTATCCTCCGCCGATTTCAAAAAAACCTGCAATAATAAAGAACAAAATTGATTTTAATGTATTTATCATCAAAACACCAATATTCCCCAATTAATATTGAAATAATCAATCCTTATTTCATTTAATACCCATAATAAATCAATGATGAATAAACACTTAAGAAAAATAGCGCAAATATTAGGAATATTAAATCAAATAAAGAAAAAAATAAAAAATTAGGAAAAAGGTTAAATTAACCTAATCCTAAACCAAGTCCTACCATATAGAATATGAAGGACACGACATATGCAGTAATCAATGTTACAACAGACATCATCAATGGATATTTCCATCCGCCAGTCTCTTGTTTGATTGCACCCAATGCAGCGAAACAAGGAATATAAAGCAATACAAATACCATAAATACATATGCTGTAAGTGGGGTAAAGATACCATGCATTGCTGCATTTATGGCGGCTCCCTCTTCGGCCACTCCAAAGAGTGAACTGAATGTTCCTACAACAACCTCTTTAGCAACTAATCCAAAGATTAATGCTACAGCAGGTTGCCATTCGCCAAATCCTAAAGGTGCAAATAGAGGTGCCACTACAGTACCAATAGTACCAATAGCACTTTCTTGAGATCCGTATTCAACTCCAGCAGGGAAGTAACTTAATATCCATATTACAATGGAAGCAACAAGAATAATAGTACCTGCTTTTCTAATGAATCCCCAAGATTTTTCAAGGGTGTGCATTAAAATACCTCTAATTGTAGGTAATTTATAATCAGGCAATTCCATTACAAATGGAGCGTCCATTTCACTAAATGTGGTTTTTCTTAATATGAATGCAACGATAATCGCTACAATAATACCTACTAAATATAAAGACAAGATTACTAAACTTTGGTTTGCAGCGAAGAATGCGCCTACTAACAATAAGTATACTGGCATTCTTGCAGAACAAGACATGAATGGAACGATTAACATAGTGATTAATCTGTCCTTTTCGTTTTCCATTGTTCTGGTTGCCATAATACCCGGTACACCACAACCAAATCCTAAAAGCATAGGGATAAATGCTTTACCATGTAATCCTACAAACTTGTGCATAAGCTTATCCATAACAAATGCTGCTCTTGCCAAGTATCCGCAGTCTTCAAGGAAACTTATAATCAAGAACAGAAGAACAATTTGTGGTATAAATACAAGTACACCACCTACTCCTCCAATAAGTCCGTCTACGAGGAAGGAGGAAAGCATGGTTTCTCCAAGACTTGCAAGGATCCAATCACCAAGCATTCCGAAACATTCATCAATAAAGTCTTGGAATGGTGCACCAAATGTAAATACAATTTCAAACATTGCATACATTATAAGAATAAATATTGGGAAACCTAATATTCTGTTTGTAACGATTCTATCGATTTTTTCTGAAATAGTTGCTTTAGCTGAAGCAGGTTTTGTAAGAGATTCTGCAAGCAATCCGTCAATGAATGCATATCTTCCATTTGCGATTACTTCTTCACTGCCTTCGCCAAAGATGCCTTTCAAGTGATCTTTAACTCTTTGAGTTTCATTAACAATATTATTTCTTTTTGAGGAACCCTCAATCTTTTCCTCTACAATCTCATCGTTTTCGAGTAATTTGATTGCAGTCCAGAATGAAGGAACATCAAGTAAGTTTTTATCTTCTTCAATAGCAGCTTGCAATTCAGCCACATGCTCTTTTAGCTCACTGTTATAAACTAATCTTTCACTAGTGTTGACTGGATTATTTGCTGCTTCTTCAATAGTTTTGAGTAATTCTTCTTTACCTATATCACTATTTGCTTCAATCTCAACTACTGGAACTCCTAATAATTCAGAGAGCTTGTTTGCATTAATGGTATACCCTTTATCTTGAGCATATTTATTCATGTTTAATGCAATAACCAAATTAGCTCCGAGTTCCATCATTTGAACAGTGAGATATAAGTTTCTTTCAATGTTAGCCGCATCAATAATGTTGACAATTACATCAGCATCTTCATCTACAATGAAATCTCTTGATACGATCTCTTCCATTGAATGAGCACTTAAAGCATAGTTACCAGGTAAATCCACTACTTCCACTTCATTGCCATTATGCTTATAATGACCTTTCGCTTGTGCTACGGTTTTACCAGGCCAGTTACCTACATGTTGGTTTAAACCAGTTAAATTGTTAAACAATGTGGTTTTACCTACGTTAGGGTTACCTGCTAAACCTATTTTGAGATTTGCCATATTGTATACCTTTTGTAATTGATTAATTAATTCTGTAATTGATTAATTAAAAAACATACTATGGAATCACTGAAATTATAAATAGTTACTGAAATCAAAATAGTATGTTTTGCATCAATAAAAATTATAAAAAGCAATTAGAGACTTGAACCCCCATAAAAAGCTCTAAACCGCTATTATAAAATTTTTAGATTAAAAATTTTATAAGTATAAATTTATTAGTTTTAAATTTTCATATTAAAAATTTAAATTAATTGACTTTAGAAATTTAAATTTAGAATATTAAAATTTAAATATATATTTTTTAAAAAATAAATTTCATAAATCTGAAATTATACTTCAACATCGATATTTTTAGCTTCTTCTTTTCTAAGACATACGGAGTATCCTTTTACCTTAATTTGCATAGGGTCTCCAAGAGGAGCTACTTTTTCTACTTCAATATTTGCTCCTTTAATAAATCCCATACCGAGTAAATGTCTTTTTAATTCTAAATCTCCTCCAGATCCATAAGAAGCCAAAGTACCATGTTCTCCAGATTTGAGTTCACTTAATTTTTTTATCATAATTAAAACCTCACATAATATCTATAAATATTAACGTAATCATCTGATAATAGTAGGTAAATTTAGGTATACCTAAATCTATGTTTATTGGAATCTTATTATTTTGAGGTATTTGTAGTTTAATTAAAATTTTTAAAATTTAGTTTTAAAAATGGGGATATTTTTAAAATTAATTGCATTGGTTTTTAAAAATATTTTTGGATTGTTGATTAAAATGAAAATAAAAAAATTACCAAACAAACAAAGTTAGGTCTACCTAAAACCTAATACTATTTTTCTACCTACTACTATATAAAGTTTAGGTTTACCTAATACAATAATCAAAAATATATTATGAAAATTTGAAGGAAAAATTAAAAATTTGTTTTAAAAAAAAAATACAAAAAATAGGCCTAAAATCATGAAAATTTAGGTTTGATTAAAAATAATTTAGGCACGATTAAACATTGATTTAGGCTTAACTAAAGAAAATTTTGGATTAACTAAATTTAAATTAGGTATAACTAAACATATGTGCTTATTTTAGCATATAAAGCAAAATAAAACCGAATAATTTAAATACTAATAGTTACATAAAAAAGATTATCTCATAAAATAATGTATCTATAAAATTAATAGCATGAAATTGTGAGAAAAGTTAAAATTTTTTAGGCGAAATTTGGAAAAATTTTACCCAAAATCGTGAAAAATTATTTGGCTTAATAAACTAGGATATAAAAATAATCAATGTATTTTTATTATCCAAAATAGATATTATAGTATTAATGTTATTTTTTAGGTTTACCAAAACTTTAAATAAAATTAACATTTAAACTATTAATAGAATTCAATGATATGAAATGAAAATTGTTAAAATATACAAATTTTAAAAACAATTTATCCCATTATCTTTGAATTAATAAATTAAATTAAATAAAAGGTGATTATATGACTGGAAGACAAGAAATTTTTGACAAAATGTACGAACACAAACATGCTTTAATCTTCGCTGGTGGAATTGCAACTGCAATCATAGGTGCTAAAATCTTAAAATCTCAAACTACTAAAGATTACGCAGCTAAAGGAATGGCTAAAGTATTAACTTGCAAAAGTGAAATAGAAGAATCCATCCAAGACATTAAAGACAATGCAGAAGACATTCACACTGATGCAAAAGCTGCTCAAAAAGAAGCTATCTGCGTAGATGTAACCAAAGACGACGAATAAATAAAATGATAAATGCATTTTAAAATATTCTTTAAATT
>CAMODR010000015.1 GCA_946611495.1 uncultured Methanobrevibacter sp.
TATAATTTTTAAAATCTAAAGAGGACTAATATGAAGTTTGATCCACATATTCACAGTGTTTATTCAGGTGATGCTCGTTCAGAACCTATTGATATCCTTATACAAGCTCAAAAAATCGGATTAGATGCTATTGCAATCAGTGACCATAATGAAATAATGGGCTCTAGACTTGCAAGAAGTATTCCAGGAGACATAATTGTAGTGCCTTCCATAGAAATTTCTACAGAAAAAGGCCATATGTTAGGTTTGGGAGTAGACGAGATTATTCCAAAAGGATTGTCTGCTGTAGAAACTGTAGACAGAATACATGATGCAGGTGGATTAGCTATTGTTCCTCATCCATTTTCTTATTATAGACATGGCCTCTTTTGCAAGGTGGATCCTAACTTAGCTGTAGATGGTGTTGAGACTAAAAATGCAAGATATATATTTGGATACTCAAATAAACAGGCTGAAACATTAGCTGAAAAGAATCGTCTTGCTACATTAGGTTCAAGTGACTCTCACTTTTTAGAGTCTATTGGAGATGCTTATACAGAAGTCAACACTAAGGGAAATGACTCTGTAGATGGAATATTGAAAGCCATTAAAAAAAGACGATGCAAGGCTATGGGTCATGGAACCAGTAATTTAATTGTTGGAAAGGAAGTCTTTGTAAAAAAAGTTCTAAGACGCTATCCAAAAAGAGATGAATAATAAAATTTATTGATCTTTTTTATTTTTCAATAGAATTATTTTTTTTTCACATTTTTTCTTTTTTTTCAGTAGAGTTATTTTTTTTCTACAAAATTTTGATTTTTTCATACTTCTATTTTTTAATTCCTTTAATTTTTTTTTTAATCAGAATTTTTTACTATCTATTTTTTTTACAATAAAAGTTATTCATATCAATACGAACAGTTTAAAAAAATATTTTAGTCCTAATCTATTTTACAATAAATTTTTTTTCTCTATGATCAAGTTTTCAAAAATTATACTTAAAAAAATTTTTAAAAAAAATTCCAACTAAATAAATTAATAAAAAAATTATAAAAAAATCCCAAACTATACCCCTATAGCCATAGTCAAAAAGTTTCTCAAACCAGGTGCCAATCCTAATACAAATACTGTTAATTTTAATAAACTTTTTATGGTTTCGTCATCGAAATATTGATCGATTATGTATAATACTGCAACGATGACTATAATCTTCATAGGAAACATTGTGAGAGATGTATCAAATAATTGATATAGGCCATTTGCTAAAACATGCTGTTCTGAATAATTGAAAAATTCTACAGCAATAAATGTTGTTGATGCATCGAACAAATGTGCAGATATGATTGATAGATTTATTTTGTCCTTGAAAAATTCGATGAAATATGAAAGTGCAACAAAAACCATGCTTGTCAATATCCATGTGACGATGACATATGCCATTGGCATGAAATTCAATCTTGGAATTAGAGTCATGTTCGGTATAAGAAGAACAATTCCTATAATGGATAGGGTATGACTATATTCGATATTTTTCTTTCTGTATAAAAAGACTGAAAATAGGAATGATGCTATTGTCACAAGTCCAACCAATATGTAAAGTCCAGGAGTTATCAAAAATACTGTTTTTGGATAAATCCCATTATCTACAAGTGCACGTATAAGAGATCCAAGAAATATGAAAGGTATGATTGGATATAGTATTGTTAGAGGGTCAATCTCTATACGCTTAAACATCTTTATGATGGCTAAAATAAAAAGAAGAAGAATTAAAGTGTAGACAACAGTATTGAATATTGTGTATCCTGAAAAGAATGTGCTTTGGATAAAATCCGGCAGAAAACTGTCTACTGTAGCCATCTAATCACTTTAAAATGTTTCTCTAAGTTCAAGTATTCTGTTTATGGAGTTGATGACTGCAACTACACTTGATAGGATAATGTCTTCCCTTGTAGCTCTACCTGTAGTGTTATTGCCTTCGTCATCTGAAATCTTTACAAAGGTTTCAGCCAATGCATCTGTACCTCCAGTAATTGCCTCAAGCTTATACTCATCAAGGCTTATGTTTACAGTGTCCTCCACTAGGCTTGTTATTGCTTTGATTGCAGCATCTATTGGTCCTACCCCAATATGGGATGTTTCCATAATCTCTCCATCAAGGGATATTTTCACAGTTGCTGTTGCAGATACAGATTCTCCTGTCATAACGCTTAATCCAAGCAATTTTATATATTCCTTTTGGCTTGTACTGATTTCTGTAAGTATGATTGAATTTAGATCGTTGTCTGTAATGACCTTACCCTTATCTCCAAGAGATTTGATCTGTGTGAATATGTGGTCGAATTGCTTATCGCTTAACTTTATATTGTGCTCATCCAGTTTTGATTTGATTGCAGCATGGCCAGTATGCTTTCCAAGGGCGATTGTTCTTCTGCGCCCTACCATTTCAGGTGCAATTGGCTCATATGTTGATGCATTCTTTAGGATTCCGTCTACATGTATTCCTGATTCATGTGCAAATGCATTATCCCCTACAATTGGCTTTGTTGGAGGCATCTTTATACCTGTAATGGTTCCAACGAAGTTTGAGGTGTCATAGAGCTTTGTTGTATCAACATTTATGTTAAGTCCATAGGCGATTTTAAGGGTTACTGCAAGCTCTTCAAGAGAGGTGTTTCCGCTACGCTCCCCTATTCCATTTATTGTACAGTGAGATTGGTTAGCGCCTTCCTCTAGACCTATTATGGTGTTTGCCACTGCAAGACCAAAGTCATTATGGAAATGAAGGCTTATAGGAATGTTGATTTTCTTTCTAAGAGTTCTTATTAAGGTTCTTGCTGTAGATGGCACAAGTATGCCTACAGTGTCTGGAACGTTTATTATGTCTGAACCTGCATTTTCAACTGCCTTGTAGAATTCGATTAGGTAGTTCATTTCTGTTCTTGTAGCGTCTTCAGCTGAAAATTCCACCTTAAGGCCATGGTCCTTAGCATATTCCACCATCTCTATGGATTGGTTTAGGATTTCGTCTTTTGTCTTCTTTAGCTTATAGTCTCTGTGAAGAGGGGATGTTCCTATAAACAAATGAACATAAGAAAGGTTTGAGTCTATAACAGCATCTATGTCTTTTTTGACTACTCTTGCAAGGCCGCATAATTCAGAGTTAAGGCCAAGCTTTGCTATCTCTTTTGCAGCTTTTCGCTCACCGTTTGAAGCAGTTGGAAATCCTACTTCAATAGTGTCTACTCCAAGAAGGTCTAACCTTTGGGCTATCTTGATCTTTTCATCTACTGTCAATGCAATTCCTGGAGCCTGCTCACCGTCACGGAGAGTTGTATCAAATATCTTAATCTCCTCTGGAAGGTTCAATTCCTTCTTATTCTGTGCCATGTTTATTGCATACATTTTGTCCCCAACTTTCTTTTTATAGCAATTAAATTTCTTGTTTTATAAAAATCACTTTTTTGATTAATTATTGATTTTACATATCATTTTTGATTTTTTTATATTAATTTTGTATATTATTAATATTTTTATCTTTATTTTTTATTTTATATTATATTTTTTATATTTTAGAATTGAATTTGATTAAATTTTCAAGATATAATCTCACATTTTTATAATCGCCATTATTAAAAACTTATCCCTATTAACTAATTATTTTTCTAAATCTCTTTATATATTAGATTATTTTTTCAATATTTAGGTATAACTAACTATTTTCCTATTTAACTTATTCTTTGTTAGTATTTTTTAAAAAACTTTTTATATTTCTTAAAATAAATAATTGAATATTGATTGCATTGGAGGCGTAGTGATGACAGATGAAAATATAGTTTATGTTGGCAATAAACCAGTAATGAATTATGTTCTTGCAGTGGTAACTCAAGTGAACAATGGTGCAACAGAGGTTTATTTAAAGGCAAGAGGCAGAGCAATAAGTCGTGCTGTAGACGTTGCTGAAATTGTTAGAAATCGTTTTGTCACTGATATAGAAGTGGGAAACATTACTATAGGAACAGAGGAAGTTAGTGATGACAGCGGCGTTACTAATGTTTCTATAATTGAGATTCCTTTATTAAAATAACTTTTTTTATTTACTATTTTTTAAAAAAAACTCATTTTATTATTTTCATATGTATAAATAGATTTATGATTATTTTTTTAAATCTAAAATAGATTTATGATATTTTTTTCAATCTAAACCATAATACTTATTTTTATAATAATCTTTTTTTTATCAGTAATTGTCTAAAGAGTTTTGATAAGCTCCTTCCAATTTGATATAAGGCTCTGCTCTTTTTATAACAACACCTAATTTTTGAAGGTCCTCTAATTTCTTGAAAGGCATTTTCTTTCTTATGCTTATTATTCTTCTTGCTGATTTTGGACCTATTCCTGGAACCCTTATAAGTTCCTTAAATGGTGCATTGTTTATCTCTACAGGGAAAATGTCCATCTCTCTTGCTGCAAGAATTTTCGGATCTTCGTGAAGTGATAACTTGTCATCATCATCAAATACAAGCTCCTTGACCTTAAACTTATAATCATTCAATAGTGCATCTGCATGGTATAGCTGTGCGGTTCTGTCTGTATTGCATGCTTCTTTCTTTTCAAAATCGGTTCCTTCTACAGGGGAGAATGCACTGAAATAACTGCGTCTAAGGTCTGCTTTTCTGTATAAACTATCCATACGCTTAAGAATATCTAAATCGCTTTCATCATTTGCTCCAACGATTATCTGTGTAGTATGGCCTGACCTTGCAAAGTCTGGATTTTTCCTGCCTATTTGGTGCATCCAGTCTATTCTTTTTAAGATGTCCTTATTATAATCCTTTGTTGTGGTTATTTCGCTAAGGCCGTCCTTTGTAGCAGCTTCAATATTAAGGCTGACTCTGTCTGCAAGGCTCATTGCCCTTTTTATTGAATCCTTGCTGGCTCCTGGAATGATCTTCAAGTGAATATAATCCTGATATCCATAGTCCTTACGCAATATTCTTGCTGTCTCTATGGTTTTCTCCATAGTGTCATCTATGTTATGGGATATTCCTGAGGATAGGAATAGTCCGTTTACATATCCATTGTTATAATAATGCAGGAAGACCCTTGACAATTCTTCTGGACTAAGCTCAAGACGGGTGAAGTTGCGCTTGCTTTGGTTTATGCAGTATTTACAATCATTTTTGCACTTATTGCTCATAAGTGTTTTAAAAAGAGGTATCTTACATCCATCGTGGCCTGTTGCATGGTATATTCCTGGCAAATTAACTTGAGAACTCTTGCTATGGCTAACATAGTCGCATAAGTCGTACTGTGCTGAATCTGCTAAAACCTGCATCTTTTCCATAGTTGACATTTCTATTCCTCAAATTAATTTTCAAAATATTTTACAATATATTCTATATGTTTTATATTCTTTATATTTTCATATTCGTATATATTAATATTTTTTTATTTTTAGTTTTATTTTTATTATGTAATTAGAATTATTTATCCAATAGTTTTTTTTATTAATTTAATTAGATTGTTTATTCAATAGTTTTTTGATTTATTGTATTACTTTTTTTATTAAAAAATCCTTAGAATTATTATTTTTTATTCAATTCAATTGTATTTTACTTATACATAATCTTACTATAAGAAACTTTTATATAAAAAATAGAATAATGTAATATTATGAAACTCGTATTAGCTGGAACAGGAAGTGCAGTGGGAAAGACTACAATTTCCACAGGAATTATGAAAGCACTTTCAGATGAAAACGTTCAACCATTTAAGGTAGGTCCTGACTTTATTGATCCTTCATATCACACTATTGCTACAGGAAACATAAGCAGAAACCTTGATTCCTTTTTCATGAATGATTTTCAAATAGTAAACTCCTTTGAGAGAGCATTAAAGAAATCAAAATCAAACATCGGAATCATAGAAGGTGTAAGAGGTCTTTATGAAGGTATCAGTCCTATTGGTGATACAGGTAACACTGCTTCAATTGCAAAGGCTCTTGATGCACCTGTTGTGCTTCTTATGGATTCAAGAAGCTTAGTCAAAAGTGCAGCTGCTGTTGTTCTTGGTTTTAAAGCACTTGATCCACAAATAAGAATTGAAGGAGTCATCTTAAACAAAGTCAAAGGTCCACGTCACTTTAAGAAGGCTAAAGAATCTGTTGAAAAGCTTGCAGATGTTCCAGTTATAGGGGGCATACCTAGAGACGATAAGATTTCTGTTGAAGAAAGGCATCTTGGCCTTGTCCCTGCTCTTGAAAAAGACAGAATCACTAAAAACATTAACCTTTGGGGAGAAATTGCAGAGGAACATATAGACTTGGATGCTCTAAAGGAGATAATGAAGACAAGCTCCAAATCTACTGTAAAAGACAATCAAAAAATTGCAATGGAATCTCATGAAGATGATTTTAATAAGGAGCATAATGATGCATTAGACCTTAAGGTTACAAACGATTCAAAGCCTGGTGAATTATGGAAGACAGGCAATAAGTCAAAAGTCAAGATTGGTGTTGCAAAAGATGAAATATTCACCTTCTATTATCAGGAAACTCTTGAATCTCTTGAGGATAATAATGCAGAGATTGTTCCATTCAGCCCTTATAAGGATGAGCACCTTCCAGATGTTGATGCCTTATATATAGGCGGTGGATATCCTGAAGTATTTAAACAAGATCTATCCAACAACAAATCTATGCTTCAAGACATTAAAAAGTTCCATGATGATAATAGGCCAATATATGGTGAATGTGGTGGTTTAATATACCTATCAAAATCTATTGATGGATTGGATATGGTCAATGCTATTCCTTACACATCTGAAATGACTGATAGGGTTCAAGGATTAAATTATATTGTAGCAAGGGCTAATCAAGATAATCTAATATCAAATGAGGGAGACATATTCAGAGGCCATGAGTTCCATTATACCAAGCTTAATATAAATGATACAAAAGGCCTTGTTTTTGATGTTTTAAGAGGCAGAGGAGTCCTTAACAACATGGATGGAGTCAGTATCAAAAATACTCTTGCAAACTATATTCATATTCATGCTTGTTCCCATCCTAACTTTGGATATAACTTTACAAGCAATATTGCTGATTTGGATATTTAATTCCATTTTTTCTTATTTTTTTTATATGTCTTATTTGTGGAGTGTGTCCAAAAACTAATAATTTTTTTAATTTAAAAAATTAATTTTTCAAACCCTATTTTTATATATTGTATAAATTTTTCAATATCCTTTCAAAAAAAAGTATTACTAAATTTTTTCTCCTGTAACTTTTTTCATCAAAATTTTTTAAAATTTTCTATTGTATCTTTTAAATTTTTATAAAATTCTTATTTTGAATTTCATCAGCTTTCAATTTTTTTAAATTTTTTCCAGGATCATTCGTTTTAAGCTGGAGAATTTTTATTTTTTTTTCACTTTTTTTAAAATTCTTTAAACTTATTTATTTATTTTAATTCTTGAGTTTTTTTATTATTTTTATATTAAAACATCAATACTACTTCTAACACTAATTTAAGATTCATACAATTCTATTTCTATGTTAACTCAATGATGTTATTTTACATATTTTTTGCATTAACAATTAACTCAATGATATTACATGATATATTTTTATACATTAATGTATAGAAATTCATAAAAAAATCAGCTTTTTTTTATTAAATTATTACTCCATTCATATAGGCTAAATTGACTATTTTTCAGCAATTTTGCAAATGTTATTATCAATTGTGATCTATGAGTTTTTGATGAGTCATAAATTTCTAATTTTGCATCATCAAATTTTACACTTGAAATTACACTTCATAAAAAAATAAATTCTGTATAGTACAAACAAAATGCCATTAACTCAAAAAAATTCTACTGTAATGTCATGTTATTATCAATGAATATGACTAAAAATAGAATTGTTTTCACACCATCTGCAATTCAACTCAAATTTTTTTACTCTGAATTTCCCTGTAACTCATATGGTCTAATCTAAAGTCAATTTTCATATGCAATGAGTTATCATATCCTCACAAATCAATTTCTAATCAAATTATTAAAGGCAAGTATAAATAAAATGATTTTCATATATAATAATAGACGTATAGTTGTATAGATTTGTATTAAATCTTCTTTGAGGAATTGTTATGTTAGAAAAAGAAGTCAAACAATATAAAAGGGGAAACAGTTTCACTTACCGTATCGACCTTTCCAAAAAGGATAATTTTGAAGGTGGAGAAAAAGTAATGATTCTTAGATTAAGTGAATATGAATCTTACCTAGACGAGATCGATAATTTGAAAAATCAAATAGAATCTAACAACAGAACCATTTCTGACTTAAAGGAAAGTCGTAGTGAAGCTAACTCCAATGTCAATAATGTTATTGAAGATCATAATAAGGAAATAGCAGAGAAAAACCAAGAGATCATGGACTTGATAGATGAAAACAAGCAAGCCATACAGAAATGCTATGACATTATCGAAGAGAAGGATAAGCTTCTCACCCAAGCGAATGAAGAGATTAGAATTGAAAGGGAAAAGACTGACAATACCAGAAAGCAAGCTCAGGAAGACATTCTAAAGGAAAGGGCTAGACATGATGAAGTTGTTCTCGAAAAGGACAAGCAATTGAATCTGGTAAATCAGCAGCTTCAAGACAGCCTTAAGGAAATCGCTTATAAGGATAAGGTCATTACTGTTGACAGGCTTCTAATTGAAAGGTATAAAAATAGAGGTTTCTTGGATCGTCTACTTAACAGGATTCCTGATGACAGCGATTTAAAAGTAGATGAAGCTAAGGAAACTTATGTCCTGGAAACAGAAACTAAAGAATAGTTCTGAAACTCTATATCTATTTTTCAGTAGAAAATATTTCTACTCTTCTTTTTTTATTTTTTTTTAAATTTTTTATACTAAATCTTTTTTTTCTATTTTTCTTTTTATTAGCATAAACTCATTTTATTCAAAAAAGTCATTTTTTCCAAAAACTCACTGCATCTTCTATGACATTACAATTTCAAATTTATATTTTTAATATAATTTTACAGAAATTTTCTAAAATCTAATGCTAATATCATCATGACTTTTGTTAACTCATTTTATATTCATTTCATATTAAATTCATCTACAATATGCCCTCAATCAATTTTATTTCAATTTTGTAACTCTTAGAGGTAAATTTCAACTGTAAAATGAGTTATTGTGTTAATAACATTTTAAAATTTTTAAAAATTTTGTATCTACTTGAGGTGTATTTCAAGTGTAAAAAAATAGAATTTTTTAAAATTTTTTATTTTTATGATAATATCATCACTAAACTTTGTTAATTTCATTTCAATATCATTTCATATTTTTTGCAATATCATATAAAATCTTTAATTTTTTTAAGAAAAATCCACTTAAAAATGTTATTAACATCATTTTTTTAAAAGATTTGTATTACTTTCTTTTAATCTCATCATTTTCCATATTCTCTCAGAAGAATTTTCACCCTCATCAGTCCTGATTTTTTTATCATGGAGATTTTATTTTTAAAAAGATCATCTTACCCACATAAAATTTTTCTACATTATATTTTTCTCTAAAAGTATTACTTTTTTATTTAGGTATTTTTTCTTTTGAAATTTTGT
The DNA here is from genome assembly GCA_946611495.1 of uncultured Methanobrevibacter sp. GTDB lineage: Archaea > Methanobacteriota > Methanobacteria > Methanobacteriales > Methanobacteriaceae > Methanobrevibacter. The sequence goes on from CAMODR010000015.1 coordinate 9,614, forward strand.
CAAATATATTAGATACATTCATTTATATAATATATGCATCTTATTTTTATATTAGATTTATAGTTTAGTTTGTTGATTTATTCTTTTTTGCACTAATTTTTTGTTTTTTTAGTTTTGCTTAACTCATTCATGCTATTTTTTAAGAATCTTTATGATTTTGACTATTTAATGATATTTTAGAATAATTTTTTAGAAAAACTATCTTTTAGAATAATTATTTTTTCAGAATTATTTTTTAGAGTAATTATTTTTAGAATAATTATTTTTTCAGAATTATTTTTTAGAGTAATTATTTTTAGAATAATTATTATAATAGATTAAACATAATCTTATTAAAAACGATTTAAGTGAATCTTATGAATTTAGAAAATAAAAATTTAGATTTGTTCAATCCATTCATACTTGTTCTTATGGTTGTCCTATTCATAGCCATTGCACTGCCTATGTGGTACTTTTATAAGAATTTACCAAGTCCAAGCCTAGATCTTTTCATCTATATCGCTTTAGGCTTATTGTTCTTTTCATTAGGAATCATCCTCAGTAATCTTTTAGTCTCTAAAAGAACACAATCTAAAGTTGATTCCACAAGTTTTCTAGATAAAATTCACTTAAAAGACAATATAAACATAGATTTTAATAAAAATCCTAAAAAGCTTTCATTATTTGAAAGCTATTCAAAAAAAGAAATAGTTTTAGTATCCATTGTCTCATTTGGAATCCTCCTTCAAGTCATAAACATCATTCACCTTGGAGGAATACCATTATTCTCTGCAACATTAAAGGCTAAGGCAGCCTCAAAGATATGGCTTTTGTCCTACATAATTTTCCTTCCATTTATTAACATACTCCTTGCAGGATTCAATAGACGATCCCATTATCTTTTATTATTTTTAGGCTTACTTTTATTCGCTTTAACAGGCTATCGAACTACTCCAATTGCAATCGTGTTATCTACATTAATTACTTTATATTATACAAGAAACATAAAATTCAAGTATATTATCATGATTATAGGAGTAATGATTGCACTCCTTCTTGCAATTGGATTCATTGCAGTTCAGGCCATCAGCTGGCAGCATTGGCATTTGAATGCTATTGAACTTGTATCATATAGGGCAGCATTCACATTGAATGTATTGGAGCATGCCATCCATAATCAGTTTGCAACTGCAGGAAATCTATTCTATTCAACCCTTACAGGATTCTTCACTCATATAGATCCAAGAGTTCTTGTTGGCCAGGCAACCCTTGCAAGGGACCATTCAATCACTTCTACAATATTCGGTCCTGCCCTTCTTGACTTTGGATCTATAGGAATGATTGTCCAAATGTTTCTTATAGGATTCATTTTAAAGTCATTGCACAGCATTCAAAAGCATAAGAAGGAGATTTTTACAGCATTTTATGGAATATTGCTTGCACAGACAATTATTTGGATAGAGACTGGACCAACTGATGTGGTGGTTTGGCTGTTCTACTTGATTGGAATCATATTAATGGTTTTTAGTTTTCATAAGAGTGCTAATTAAAATAATTTATTTTTTGATTTCACATATTTGAATTTTTTATTTTTTTCTTTTACTTTTTCATTTTTTTCACTTTTTCACTTTTTTTCAATGATCTGGTGATAATCATTTATTTTTTTTTAAAATAAGGGCGTATGAAGTATTCTTTATTATATGGTTTTTATTATAGTGGCTAGTTATTTATAAAATGGTGGTTATTATAGTAA
>CAMODR010000016.1 GCA_946611495.1 uncultured Methanobrevibacter sp.
AGTAGAATTACCAACATCAACAGGAACAGTCACATTAGTAACATTCTCAACAGGACTAGTAGAATTACCAACATCAACAGGATCAGTCACATTACCAGCACCATTACCATTACCACCAACATCAACAGGATCAGTCACATTACCAGTGCTGTTGCCGGTAGAATTATCATCAGTTACTGTTGAATTGACATCTGTAATATTTTTAATGATATCTTCTGCCAATTTCTGCAAATCTTTAAGGACCCTATCAAAGTATTCATCATCATAAAATCCGGACCCATCATTATATTTAATATCCCTATTTACTTTAGGAATATCTTTAGAAGCATCATACTTTATGTCAACATTAGAATCATATTGGTCTTTTATAATAGTAAAATCATTAGGAGTTTTTTTGTGATTTTCAACATAATAATCCAAATCTTCATAGACATCATCCTGATGTTCATAAATTGTATTATTATAATATTTAGCCCAGTCTCCATTTTGACCAATGATATTCTCAGAGCCATCAGTATTATTGAAAACATTATTGGAAACAGTAGTATTAGAATATCCCAGATACATTGCACTTCCATTAGGAGCTACATTATCTTGGAAATAATTATTGTCAATTAAGTTATCATAACTACATAGAGTTGAAATAGCGCCCCCACTTTTCAAAGCAGTGTTATTAATAAAACTGTTGTTAGAAACAATGGAATGATAACCAATGTTACTAATAGCACCACCAGTGAAACCAGAATTATTCACAAATATATTATTAGTCACTATAGAATTATCCGGAACATAGGCAAGCGCCCCCCAATGACTATCATATGCATTGTTTTCAAAATAGTTTCCAGCAATATTCCAATTTGAGTTTCGAGTTCCTCCAAAAGAATAAATGGCACTTGATTCATGGTTTTTAAAGGTATTATTTATTATATTAACGCTTGTAGCACCATATAAATCCAAACCATAAACATTATCTTCAAAAATATTATTAATAATATTAATATTATTCACTAAAGAATAATGTGACCCTTCAGCAAAAATACTTATAGCCTGACCCATTTGACCTTTAAATTCTGCATTTTCCTTTTGACCTTTAAATGAATTGTTCTCAAAGGTAACATCACTTGCATGGACATTTACAAAAGTGCCTGCAGTATCAAGAGAAGTATAGGATGTGAAATTATTTCCCACATATCTACTGCGATTTCCAGTATCATAAACTCCAGAAGCAAGGTATGAACCAATATTTTCATTAAAAGTATTATTTTCAAAAATTGAATCATCAGTTTTGCTATAAATAGCTCCACATACAGAACTACAATTTATAAAGCTATTGTTAAAAACATGCAAGCCTCTTCCGCTTAAGGGACATGAGATAGCCCCTCCATAAGTTTTAGTACCAACCATAATAATATTGGCATAATTATTAATTTGAGCAGAATCATTGATAAATCGGTTGTTGGAAATTACACAACCGTTAGCATTGTTTGTATTTATAGCTCCACCATAAGAGTAATTCAAAGGACCTGTTGCTCCATCATCACGAATTTCAACATAATTATTGAAAAAGTCAGATGACTCTATAGAAAGACCTTCTGCATTATTTTGAATAGCTCCACCAGAAACCATACCATTTCTCTTTTTACTAAGGTCTCTTACATAATTAGATTCGAAAACACAGGACTTGACACTTAAATTAGACCCATTATTATAAATAGCACCTCCAGAAACGGGAGTTTCAAGAGCCACAGCGATATTATCAACAAAAACACAATTCCGAATAATAGAATTATTTCCTAAATTAAATATAGCTCCACCAGATTCGTTAACACGATTTCCTTCAAAATAAGAATTATCAACAAACAAACTTGCAGTTGCATAAATAGCAGCACCGGACATTGCAGAATTATTTAAAAAACTGCAATAGGATATATTCAAATTAGATCTTGAAAAAATCACAGCCCCATAAGAATTATAATCAATATCAGAAATATTACCTTCAGAAGAAATTTCAGAAGAATCAATTAGCTTATAATCCAATAAATCTCCACATGTGAAGTTTATGCCACGAATAGTTATATCCAAACCTTCGGAAATATTAAAGAACCTTCCATAATTTGAAGCATTTAAAACAACATCACCAAAAATTGATGCAATAGTTAAACTTTTATCAACATTTATATTAGTATTTCCCTCAGATGAATAAGTTCCATTATGAATATAAATGATTGAACCGTCATTTACTTCTGAAATAGCCTTAGATAAAGTTTTAAATGGATTATCTATAGTTCCATCACCAGATATGTCATCCCCATCAAGACTAATATGAATTGCATTTGGATCCAATTCATTAATAGTCACATAAGATATTGCACTGCTATTTAAATGATACTTATCTGAAAAACTTAAATTAACATTATAAATTCCTGGAGCATAAGGAAGCTCAAAAAGAATTTGGCCATTAGAGTCAGTGGTCAAATTATATTTTTCACCTAAGACACTAACAACAATTGTTTTATTAGGCAGAGGATTTAAATTAATGTCCTTCAAATAAGCAACAAGATTAGTTGAACTTCCATAGTCCTTAGTAACATTATTTACAACAATTATAGTGGGTTTATCTAAAATCGCTATACGAACTGTTCTTTTTGAACCATAATAATAATTTTCTGAAAAGCGAATAGTAGCATTATATTGACCAGGATTTAAGTTAATAGGCAATTCCACCTTACCCTCCTCATCAGAAATAAGAGTGTAAGTTCGGCCCTTAAGTGAAATGTCTACAGACTTATTTGCTAAAGGGTAAGAATTCCCATCATCCAAATACGCTATCAGAGAACTATCATCATTGTAATATTTTATAAGATTATATGATGTAATGTTTGTAGGCATTGTCAATACTTCAAAGTTGATTAATTTGCTTGAAGGCAAATATTCATAATCCCCTGCAAAGTTAACAACAGCTGCATATTTGCCTGGAATTAAATTAATATCAAAAACAACAATACCATATTCATCAGAACTTGTCAGATAAGTATTTCCTAAAATATTAACTGTCACATCTTTATTGGCCAATGGACTAAAATAAGTAGCATCTTTTAAATACGCCACTAATTTAGTGTAATTCCTATAGTACTTTATAAAGTCGTCTCCTTCTATAATAGACTCTTTAGAAGGAGCAGATAATGCTGAACTTGATAAATAATTTTCTTTTGGATGTGAAATCATATCTTCATAATAATTCAAGCCATCTCCATAATTCAAGCCATCTCCATAATTCAAACCAAAATAACTATTTTGATTAAGACCCTCATTTTTAGAAATATTAATATCGGATTTTTTATCAATCATTAGATTATCGGTTTCAGATACATTATTAAATGAATTTAATAATGAGGAATCATCTAAAGCAGAATTTGAAATATCTTCCGCTGAAACAATATTTATAGATCCTATAAGTAATAATACAATAAGAAATAAAAAAATATTATAAGATTTTCCCATATTCTCACCAATAAGATAATTGCATATTTCAATATTCTTATATTTCAATATTCTTTAATAGTTAATAAATTTTATAATAAAACCAAATTATTAATAAATCATAAGTTATTTCTGAAGACAACTAATAATAAAAATTAATTTTCATCCAATAAAGTAAATTTGGGCCTGTTGAAAGTCTTTTTAGAAAATTTGAAAATTTAAACTATTCAAACAATCCATTAAACTATTCTAATTTAACACTTTAATAAAATTTATAATTATTAAACAGATTCAACAAAACCAAATTTTTAATAAAAATCAACACCATTTGATTTTATAACAAATATAATTTACTAACTATTTAAAATATAGTTAGTGATGTTATATAAATATTACTATGTAATATTACTATGTGACCAATAAGATGATTAATTGTAAGCATAGTATTTTATCTAACCACAAAGTGGCATCTAATTTCATGAAACCATTATATGATTTAAAGTCAAAACATATTAAACAAATATAATATTGCGTTAGTTTCCATTTTAATCCATACCATCACTTCAAACAATTCAACTTTTTGAAGAAATTTTAAAAGAATTAAATATGGTTTGGGACATTAAAATTTTAGTGCAAACATTTATTTCTTTTAAATAACTTTAAATTTATTTTCTCAGGAACTAAAGAAGATGAATTATTAAGAAAAAGACTTTATCAATTTAATAAAGACTGTTACCCACTATAAAACCATATTATGATGGTTAGATGTGAAAACTTTTTTCAAAGACATTTCCAAGGGCTTCACATAAAAAAGAAAAATTACTTCTAATTTTATATATCCTCGGATACTTTTTAAAGAAAACAAAAACTTACGAGAAAAAAGTAATAAACAGTCTATCATCAAGACTATAAATTAGTATCAAAAGAAAACATGCAGTCCTTGAAAATTTTTAAATTTCATATGACCCCAATAAATAAAAATAAATAAAATTGATATAAAAAGTAAAAAGTAAAAAGCTAACAAACATATAAAAAAAAGCTAATAACTATATTAAAAAGCTAATAACTATATTAAAAAGCTAATAACTATATTAAAAAGCTAACAACTATAATAAAAAGATTATAAATAACCAATAGTTAAAAAAGGAGAGATTACATGATTAAACGTTGTAAATGGGCAGAGAATGTAGAAGAAATTTATACAAAGTACCATGATAAGGAATGGGGAACTCCTACTTACGATGACCAAGAACTATTTGAAATGCTTGTTCTTGAATCATTTCAAGCAGGACTTGCTTGGATAACAATTCTTAAGAAAAGAGAGAACTTTAAAGAAGCCTTTGATAACTTCGACATTGAAAAGGTAAGCAAATACGATGAAGACAAGGTAGAAGAGCTAAGAAACAATGCAGGAATAATCAGACATAAGGGAAAAATCAACGCTGCAATAAACAATGCAAATGTTTTTATAGAAATCCAGAATGAATTCGGCTCATTTTCCAATTACATTTGGGGATTTACAGACAATAAAATACTAAAGGACACAGAAGAAAACTACTTGACCAATTCCCCATTATCAGACAAAATAGCTAAAGACCTTAAAAAAAGAGGAATGAAGTTTGTAGGCACCACTATAATCTATTCATATTTAGAGGCAATAGGAATAATTAACAATCACGTTCATGAATGCTTTAAATATGAAGAACAAGAATGATATTTTTAATATCGTTTAAGGAGGCATTATATGAAATCATCTGAATTGTTGGAAGAAATTAAAATAAGCATACAAGAATACGATATAAACAAAATCAAAATTAAATTAGAAGATGATGAGATTAATCCAATATCCAAACAAGTTTCTCTCTTTAATCTAAAAAATTATGATGAAATTCTTTCTAAAACTATAGAAAAGGACAATGATGATGAAATAAGCAATGAGGAAATAGAATCAATGAAAAATGAAATCGATTTGTTCTTCAAGGGATGTTCACCAGAAAGTGAAGAGTCATTTAAAAAGTTCATCGAATCCATTTGCTTATATTTAAGTCTAATAGCTAAAAAGCCATTACACCCTGTTGGCATAGATTTTGGAGATGATGAGACTGTCCATGAAGATATAAGAAATAATAAAACAGTCTACATCTGCGACAAAAAGGAATTCTTTAAAAATCAGTCTAAAGATTACTGCACATGCAATTATTGCATATGTGAATCCAAATGACTTGAAAATACATAAAAGTTAAAAAATAAGTAAAAATAAGTAAATAAAGATAAAAAAATCTTAAAAAACCAAATATGATAAATAAAAGAAAAAAATTAAATATAAATGAATAAATAAAAAAAGAATCAGATAGAAATAAATAAAAGAAAAAAGAATTAAATATAAATGAATAAATAAAAAAAGAATCAGATAGAAATGAATAAAAGAAAAAAGAATTAAATATAAATGAATAAATGAAAAAAGAATTAAATATAAATGAATAAATGAAAAAAGAAGTGAAAAAATAAAAAACTTAGTTAATGATGATGGTGATGGTGCTCATGATTACAATCAGGATCATCACATACAGCTAATCCAAATAACTCTAAACAAGCCATATAAGGAATTTCCACCATATATTCTGTAAATGGATTTATAAGAATTCCCTCTAAGTTTCCATTATTTTCAGGATTATCATTCAATAAGTTAACAAGGTCTACACATTGAACTGCTACAGCACATCCAGGAACATCCAATTCATCCAATTCATCCCAATCAGTAAAGACTGGAATAAATTCGTGGCCTTCATCATCCTCAAGTTTTATTATATCAAAATCATCAATGTCATCAAAATTAAAGAAGTCATGATTCTCTCTTTTTTCAGGACAATTTTCATCAGACATCTCACAGAGGATAAACAAGTTAGAATTCATAAACTCTTCAACAAGCTTTTCCATATCCTCCTCACTTATATTTTCTGGGTCCTTTTGCATAATCTCTTTTAGTTTATTATTGTTAATCTCCATAAACTCCCCTCAAGACAATTAATCTAAACCCCTTTAGATAAAAATTTTGATAAAATACATTATTAAACTACAATTATAATTTTAATTCTATAGTATATAAATTATTCTATATTATTCAAACAAATATTAAAAAAATTTATAAGAATAGTTAAAAAATAAAAAAGCAAGATATAAAGAGATAAATAAAATAAAAATCAATTGAAAAAAGAATAAAAAGATAAATAAAATAAAAATTACTAAAAAAAAGAATAAAAAGATAAATAAAATAAAAATTACTAAAAAAAAGAATAAAGAGAATAAAATATTTAAAATAAAATAATTTAAAAAAAGATAAAGAAGAAATAAAGATTATAATTGAATTACATTAGCTTCAACTTCATCATTGTCTTTTCCTTCATATAATATTTCAGCTAATTTCAATAGCTTTTCTTGACCTTTAACCTCATCCTTAAATAAAGGAACCTCAGCTACGACTTGGTCTTTGAACTTTTGGTCAATTAGAGCAAGCCTTTTTTGCTGTAGCATATATCTTGAATGACAGAAGTCACAGTCACAAATGTCAGGCATTACCTGATTGACAATTATGCTGTCTGTAGTAATGTCATACTTCTCTAAAGCTTCAATAGCCCTCTCTGATTCATAAATAGACATTTCTTCAGGAATTACAACCATTTTAAAGGTGGTTCTATCAGGATCAGACAATACTGCCTTAGCAGCATCAATCTGCTTTTTGGTCTCTTCCAATTCAGCTGTGGATTGGAGATCATCATCCCCATCCATGAATGGAATGATATTCTTTAATGCATTCGCTGCAGTTCCAAGCTTAGCTTTAGCCTTCATTAGCTTGCCTACCCAAGAGTCCATGACTTCAGGGAATGACAATAATCTGAGAGTGTGGCCTGTAGGAGCTGTATCAAATACAACTACATCATATTCATTGGAAGTCATTACAGATAAAAAGACCTCAAATGCAGCAGCTTCATCAGCACCTGGTGATGCTGAAGCCAAATCCATTTGCTCTCCTAAGAAATCAAGCCCCATCAATTGGTCTGCAGTAGCCATGGATTTTTGACTTTCAAGTGCAGCCTGCTTTTCAGCCATAGCCTTATCAGGATCAATTTCAACAGCGTATAAGTTTTCATTGATTTGAACTGGATAATGACCGATTTTTACTTCAAGTGAGTCTGATAATGAATGTGCAGGGTCAGTGGATACGATTAAAGTTTTTTTACCTTGATTTGCTAACCATAATGCAGTAGCAGATGAAATGGAAGTTTTTCCTACTCCTCCTTTTCCACCTACAAAAATAAATGTAGTTTCGCCTTGTTTAAATTTAAATAAGTCTTTAAATGCTATACTAATTCCTCCATAGAATTATAAAAGTTTCAATAATCATAAAATTGATAAACTATAAAAAGTTTTAGTAACAATTTGTTATTTTATTCTCATAGTTTATATAGTTTACCTTTACAAGAAAAAATTCCAATAATCATTGACTAAATTAAGAAAATACACTAATTAATCAAAATTCAAATATCCAATATGAAAATAATTTCATCCCCTATCAATTACAATTAATTAAGTACTAAAGTCAGATTGTTTTAATAATAATAAACTATATATAATAATAAAACTTTATAACAATATAAAAAAAGAGGTTTAGGTAAAAATTAAATTCTATAGGTAACCGTGATAAGATGAAAGTGACATTTATAAATCCTCCACAACCAAACTCTAAGTACAAGTTCCTTGGAGTCGTAGCGCCATCCCTTGGAATCGGATATATGGCAGCAGTTCTTGAAAAGAACCAAATAGATGTGGATGTTCTTGATGCAAATGCTCTTGACTTAAGCTATGAGGAAATAGCTAATGAGATTAAAGAAAGAAATCCAGACATTGTTGCATTATCTGCACTCACTCCAACCATTGGAAGGGCACTTGATACTGCAGATGTCATTAAGGATGCAAAAGAAGACACTGTCGTTGTTTTAGGAGGATACCACCCAACATTTGAATATGAAGCAGTTCTTGAAGAGGAAAGCGTTGATGTAGTAGTTCGTGGAGAAGGAGAATACACTATGCTTGACCTTGTTCAAACAATAGATGCAGGAGGAGACTTGACTAATGTTCAAGGCCTTGCCTTTAAGGATAAGGATACAGACGAGCTTATTGTAACTCCAGACAGACCAATAATTCATGACTTAGACGAATTGCCATTCCCTGCATTCCACCTATTCCCTATGGAAAAATATAAAATCCTAAACATTACAACAAATGTCGCTACAATTATCACAACAAGGGGATGCCCAATGCAATGCTCATTCTGCTCATCTGCAGCATTACATGGAAGACACCTTAGAAGAAGGTCTTATCAGAATGTAGTTGATGAAATTGAAATCCGACTAAAAGAGCAAAACATCGACACAATAGCATTCATGGACGATACATTCACATTAGATGTTAAATTTGTCAAAAACTTCTGTGAAGAGATTAAAAGAAGAAACCTTAAGTTTTGGTGGGGCTGCACTTCAAGAGTAGACACATTAAACGAAGAATTGCTTGAAATGATGAAGGAAGCAGGCTGCATTACAATATTCATGGGAGTTGAAAGTGCAGACCAACAAATGCTTGACAAGATGAATAAGAATATCACAGTCAAGAAAACAATCACTGCATTTAAGCTTGCAAGAAAAGTTGGAATCAGAACAATAGCTTCATGTGTAATCGGAATGCCTGAAGACACTAAGGAAACCATGAAACAAACCATTGAATTTGTAAACAGTCTAAAGCCAAATTATGCACTTTATAGTTTAGCTACACCTTATCCAGGCACAAGATTCTATAAGGAAACCTTTGAAAAGAATCTTATTAAGATCAAGGACTGGTCTAAGTTCACACTCATCAGCCCAGTATTAGAAACAATTGACTGTACAAAAGATGACTTGAGAGACATTCAAAAGAAAGCATTCATAAAGTTCTACCTAAGGCCAGGTTATCTAATCAAGCAAGTAAGCCAAGATGGTTTCATACTCCTTAGAACAATTTTAGGAGTTGCTAAACAGCTACTCACAAAACAAACCAATGGAAACACTGATTATAATAAGACTAATGTAAATGCCAGAACAGGCAAATAATCAGTTTTCATTTATAAATCATTAGGAATTCATTGAATTCCTACTTTTTATTTTATCGACCATTATAGATTTTTATAGGCTTTTTAAAGAATTATAATTACTTAAATACTTTTTTTTAACAATCTATTTTATTTTTATTTTAGTTCAAAAAACTCTTTTAAAAAACAAGAAATAAAAACTCTATTTCTAAACTCTTCTTTTAAAAATATTCCAAATAAAATCATAATATATGAAAATTTTATATTAAATAAAAATAATAAATATAAATCAGTATAATTTATGAATAAATATTAAAAATTTCTAAAAAATATTTAGCGAAAATAAATTATCTTAAAAAGAATCATAAAAATGATTTATGCTTATCTAATTATCAAAATACAAGAATGGTGATTTAGTGACTAATAATGAAATCGAAAAGAAATGGCAGAAAAAATGGGCTGACGCAAAGCTATTTCAATCAAATCCAAATGAAAAGGAAAAATTATTTATTACTGTAGCTTATCCATACCCAAGTGGTGCAATGCACATCGGACACGGTAGAACATACACTGTACCAGATGTATATGCAAGATTTAAAAGAATGGAAGGCTTTAATGTATTATTCCCTATGGCATGGCACGTAACAGGTGCACCTGTTATAGGTATTGCTGATAGAATCAAACGTAAAGACCCTTGGACCCTTGACTTATACGAAAGAGTTCACAAGGTGCCTCATGACACTCTTCCAAAACTTGAAGACCCTGAATATATCGTAAAATACTTCAGTAACGAATACCACACTGTAATGGACGATATGGGTTATTCAATCGATTGGAGAAGAGAGTTCAGAACAATCGATCCTACTTACAAAAAATTTATCACATGGCAAGCTAAAAAGCTTAAGTCCCTTGGCCTTATCAAGCAAGGTGAACACCCTGTAAAATACTGTCCACACGATGAAAACCCTGTAGGAGACCACGACTTACTTGAAGGTGAAGGAGTAGGCGTTAATGAGCTTACCTTAATCAAATTCGAAGTTGAAGAAGGATTATACATAGTACCTGCAACATTCAGACCTGAAACCATCTTTGCAGCAACTAACGTATGGCTAAATCCTGAAGTTCACTACATTGAAGTGGAAGTCAAATCAGGCTCATCAGAAGGTGAAAAATGGATAATAAGCAATGAAGCTTTCCTAAACCTTTCCAACCAACATGACTTGGAAATCATTGGCGATGTTGACCCTAAGCCTTTAATTGGAAAATACGTTAAAAACCCACTTAATGGAGAGCCATTGCCAATATTCCCTGCAAGCTTTGTAGACCCGGAATATGGTTCTGGAACAGTATTTTCCGTACCTGCTCACGCACCAGCAGATTATATTGCACTTAGAGACTTAAAGGAAAATGAAGAGCTCCAAAGTGAATTTGACATAAA
>CAMODR010000017.1 GCA_946611495.1 uncultured Methanobrevibacter sp.
ATTTTTATTCCATTTAGAATCTATTTTTATTCCATTTAGAATCTATTTTTATTCCATTTAGAATCTATTTTTATTCCTTTTAATAAAAAATTATTAAAAAAATTTTACTTTCTTTTTTTTACTAACGACTATTTCTTTGGCCTAATTTATAGAAGAAATAATATCCAAATATGCCTCTGCCGCTATGTCTCTCGTCACTTTGGCCTTGATAGTATCCTTGACGATAAGCTTCCTCATATTGGTATTCCCTTTCAAATTCCTCTTGTTCTTCAATATAGTCTTGTTGGGCTTGGTTTAATTTTTCATTAAACTCATTTTCGCTCCATTTGGACTTAGGGCTGGAAGATACGATTTCTTTTATGGTTTTATTTACATCATCTCCATTATAGGATAGGGCATATACTGTTCCATTTGTTTCAAAGAATATGTAGGTTACCGGATGCTCTACAATGCTCCTATTTGAAAAATAAGCCACTGCATTATGGCCATTGATGTTCATTTCCTTAACGTCATAAACCTCTTCATTTGTAGATTCATAGCCATAGTTGCGTCTAAGGTTTTTATCGTCTTCTAAAGTCAATAGTCCGAATTCAAAAACGTTTGTTAAAGAATAGGAACTCTCTTTCAATTCTCCTCCATCAAATTCTGGAGGGATTTTAAAGTCTATTCCCCCTACATTCTTAGTTGTCCAATTAGAATTATCTGCTGCAATTGCGCTTGGAATCATTGCAATTAAGATAATTGTAATTAAGCCAATTAAAATTATGTTTTTTCTTGTCATGGTTTAGTTTATTTTCTTTTTAGTTATTATTTTTATTTATTTATTTTCTTCAGTAATTTCTTAAGTCATTTTTTCTAGTATTTTTTAAAAGTAATTTTTTTATATTATGAAAATTAACTATTATTTACTAAAGAATTTTATAAAAATTATTTATATTATTTATAAGTCTTTGATTTTTAGACTATTTGTCTTGATTTTTAGATTTATAAATTAAATTTTGATTATTAAAATTATTATTAAAGTGTTAATATGAACGGTATTTATTATTATGTAATAGCCTTTATTGTCATATGGGTTGTTGCAATCGTATTTAAAAGTCAGCTTACTAATCATGGAGTGGAAGTTAACTTTCCTCTTTTGATGTGGAAAACCAGTCGTTTACATGGTTTCATTGATAGATTAGCTAATCGGGCTCCTCGTTTTTGGAAATGGTATATGAATATTGGAATTGTAATATCTGCCGCTTTTATGGTTATCATGGCAGTTTCCTTAATCTATTCCCTTAAGACATTAATGGATGCTCCTTCAGTTAGTCTCATTGTTCCAGGTGTTGAAGTTCCAGGATCTCCAATATTTATTCCTTTATTGTCTGGTCTCATTGCACTTGCAACTGTTTTGATTGTTCATGAGTTTAGTCATGGAATCTTGTCTCGTGTGGAAAAAATCAAGGTTAATTCTATAGGTTTGCTCTTATTTGCAATTATTCCAGGTGCTTTTGTAGAGCCTAATGAAGATGAATTGAAAGAATTGGATCGTCCCGCTAAAATGAGGATTTATGTTGCAGGTTCTATGGCTAACTTGTCTCTTGCAGCTGTTGCATTGATAATAATGATGCTCTTAAGTTCATTTGTTATTCCAGCAGTCTTTGACCAAGATGGTATGGAAGTGACCAGATTGACTGATGACGGAAATGCAATAAACTACTTGAAAGAGGGAATGGTCATTAGAGAAGTTAATAATGTATCAGTCAACGATTCTGCATCCTATCAAAAAGGTATTTCTACATTAAAACCGAATCAAACGGTAGATATTCTTACAGACCAAGGGCATGTTAGCTTTATGCTAAAGGAGAATCCAAACAATAAGTCTTTAGGTTATATGGGAGTTCAAGCCCAAGCCCATAATGTTATCGTGGATAGCTATGATAATCAGTTTTACACTCCTTTATTATGGATTATAATGCCTTTAAATGAGCTATTGTTCTGGATAGGATTCCTAAACTTTGCTGTTGGAACTTTTAACTTGCTCCCTATGAAGCCATTGGATGGAGGTCACTTATTAGAGAATATATTATCTTATATAGCTCCTGAAAATGTCTATAAGCCAATTGTAACTTTTATGTCATTCTTTATGGGAATTATAATTGTTGTTAGTTTAGTTGTTGGCTTTACAGGTGGTATATTCTAATAATTGACTTTAATCTTTTCTTTTCTTTTTTATTTTTTTTAAAAGTAGTTTTTTGACTTTTTTTATTTTTTGAGTTTATTTCTTTTTAAAAGGAGCTATTTTTTTTATTAATTGAGTTATTTTTTTTAAAAGCAGTTATTTCTTTTTAAAAGTAGTTATTTTTTTTATTAATTGAGTTATTTTTTTTAAAAGTAGTTATTTCTTTTTAAAAGTAGTTATTTTTTTTATTAATTAAGTTATTTTATTATTTTTTTTAAAAGTAGTTTTTTGCTTATATTTAAACAGAATTAAATAATTATTTCAAATAGTGATGTTTTTTATTAAATAAAATAAAAATAGTGGCGGTTTATAAAAAAGAAGTATTTATAAGAAAAAATTCTTACAAATACTTGTTTCGATTTAAAAAAGTTTAAAGTTCTAATTTTTTAGCTTCTTCTACTAATTTTTGACCTAATTTGAAACTGGTTTCATCATCATCAGCTGCAGGTACATAGTAGATTTCTTGTTGGTCGATTACTTCGAATCCACATTCGGTTAATTCGTTTGCGATGAATTCGACAGATCCACCTCTTCCTCCCATGGAACCAAAGGTTACAGCAGGTCTTTTAAATCCTGTTCTGTTGAAGTGGAGACCTTTTAAGTAATAGATAATATCTCCCATACTTGGGAATGGGAAGTCGTTAATGGTAGGAATACCGAAAGCAACAGCTTTACTGGTTAAGATACTCTTAACGATTTCACTTCTTTCGTCTTCGTGTAAGAAGAACATTTCTACATCATATCCTTCAGCGATAATACCTTCAGCAACTTCATGAGCCATTTTTTGGGTAGAGTAGTGCATAGTGTCGTAAACGATAGTTACTTTATCTTCTGCAGCTTTACCGGTAGCCCAGTCACTGTATGCACCAATGATTTTCATTGGGTCAGTCCAGATTTGTCCGTGGGAAGGAGCAATCATTTTTACTTGTTCTAAAAGGCCTAATTCGATGATTTCATCAAATTTGTTAAGCACTTTTTTGCTTAATGGAGTAATTAAGTTACCATAGAATTTTTGAGCTGCATCCATAAGGACAACTTCAGGAATGTCAGTGTCAAATCTTTTTGCGAAACATAAGTGTTGACCAAATGCATCGTTAGGGAATAAGATTCCGTCTTCTGCAAGTAAGGTAAACATGCTGTCAGGCCAGTGGAGTAAGAATGCATCTAAGAATGCTAAGGTTTTTCCACCTAAGTCGAGGGAGTCACCAGTTCCTACAATGTTAAAGTCAGCACCTTCTAATTTAGGGTAGTGTCTGAGTAATCCGCCTTCTGCAATTTTACTGCAGTAAATAGGAGCATCGAATTTTTTCCATAAGTCGTATAAAACACCACTGTGGTCTTTTTCTACGTGGTTTTGAACAATGTAGTCGACTTTCATTTCTCTGCCTTCTTGTTCAAATGCATCTTCGATACGTGCCATCATTTCTTCAGTTTTTCCAGGATATGCGTTATCGATGATAGCTACCTTTTCACCAAATACAATGTATGCATTGTAAGTGGTTCCGTCTAAGGTATATCCGTGGTAAGATCTTAAGTCCCAGTCGAGTACACCGATCCAGTATACTCCATCACCTATTTTTTCAGCTTTTGCTTTCATTTTATTTCCTCTCGTTTTTTAATTTACCTATTAAATAATTAAATTATTATAATGTTTAATTCCATTAATATGAGTGATTAATATTATTAAAGCGATTATAAACTTTCTTTATTTAAAAATATAAATTAAAATTTTTTATTAAAAACTAATATTTCTTTGAAATATTATTGTTCGTTGATATTTGAACATTTAATTATTTGTCCATTTGTCTATATATAGTTTTGGTTTCACATATAACGAACTATTTATCTGGCATATTTTCCATTCATTTGCATGATTTTATTATTCGTTTGGCTTATTTATTTATCTGAATGATTAATTAATCAATGTTCATTTTTTACTTGAGTCAGTAAAGTTTTAATAATTTTCCCAATATTTTTAATAATTTAGTTAAAATTCATTGAAACTAATTATTTTTTATTTTGTTCGTTTATTTTTCCTTGTTTTTTATAGTTTTATACTAAATGTTCGTATTTTTTCTTAAAAAAACTTATATTTTTTATAAACTGTTCGTATTTGAATCTAAAAAAATAAAACATTTTGTATTTATAAGAACAAGTATATATATGAAAAAGGTCATAATAATAACTATAGTGAAATGAATAATTTTCATTTTTTATCATTTTTTTTAAAAGATTTTTTATTCGAGGGTTTATTATGGAGAAGGAAGAAACTGTTACTCAACAAAAAGCAATTCAAATTTTTGCAAAGGCTCCTGGTGAGCTTGGTGTAAATGTTGTTAAAAGCCCAGTAAAATTAACTATTCTTTCTATGTTAAAAGATACTGATATGGAATTTGATGAAATCGTTAAAAACACTGGTAAATCTAAATCAACTATTTCTGTCCATTTAAAATCTTTAAGAGAAGATGGAATTGTAAGCTACAGATTTGATGCAAATGACCACAGAAAGAAAATCTTCTATATCAGTTCCAAATTCTTAGGAGAAGTTCAATCTGGAGATGAAAAGGAATTGGAAGAAAGACAAGCTGAATTCTTAGTCAAAAATATTTTAGATGTAGATAACTTCAAATTCTCTTTCCTTTTATTCCACACCTTAAGATCTAACTTAATCCAAGAAGGAATTAATATTAACCCAGTTTTAAATCAGACTGGTAAGAATATTGGTGCAGCAATGTATGAAAAGCTCTATGATGAGGACATCAATGTATTCTGTGACAATATTTGTGAATTCTGGGAAGATAATGGTTTAGGTAAACTTGAAATCAAATTAGGCGATATCATTGATATTACTGCATTTGAATGTTTCGAATGTAGCTTGCTTCCTAAGAAAGGTAAACCTGCTTGCTACTTAGATGCAGGTATCTTTGAAGCTTTATTCACTAATTACCTTAAAAAGGACATAGAAGTAACTGAAGTCAAATGTTTCACTATGGGTGATGACTGCTGTAATTTCTTAGTGGAATCCCCTGACGGAACCGCTTTAGCTTACTAGATTGTTAAAAAAAACATTATTCTAAGTTATTTATTTTAATAACTTTTTTCTTTTTTTATTTTTTATATTTCATTTATTTAACTTATTTTTTAATTTTGCTTATTTTGTTGGTGTTTATTTTTTTTCTTTTGAATTATTTTTTTTTATTTTGCTTATTTTGTTGGTGTTTATTTTTTTTCTTTTGAATTATTTTTTTTTATTTTGCTTATTTTGTTGGTGTTTATTTTTTTTCTTTTTCAAGTTATTTTTATTCATTTTAGTAATTTTTATTAAGGCTTATTAATTCTTATTTCAAGTAAATTTATCATTATCATAACAATTTTGCTAATTTAAGTCAATTTTATAATATAAAATCAATTTAACACTCTTAAATGACTTTTTTAATATAAATATTATTTTTCAAGTGCTATAATTAAAAATATTTATATAAGATGGGTGTAATATAATTGTAATGTCAAATTCAATATTCTGTCCCAACTGTGGGATGCTTAAAACAAATTGTGTATGTGGAAGGTATAAGGCCAAACGTGATAATATAAAGTACACTAAAGGCACAAGAGAAAATCCACAAAATAAGTATAATAGAAGATATTCTAAATCTGGACAATATAATTCTTCTAATAATTCAAACAGGTATGGTAACGGAAATAATCGAGATAACCGTTTTACTAAAAGAAATAATAATTATACTAATGGAAAAAGAGCAGATAAAATGAAAAACAATACATCATCCAAAAAAGGCTTATATCAATATGAAGAGTCTAATAAAGGTTTATATCAAAATGAAGAGTCTAAAAAAGGTCTCTATCAATACGAAAACCGTGAACCTGTTCGTATAGTTGAGGAAGAGGACTATGGAACTTCAGAGGTATATGACATAGCAGAGCATGATTTGCCTCAAGAAATTATTGAACAGTTAAAGGAAGATTATCCAGACATTCAAGAAAACATTATAGAGAACTTCCCATTTGAAAGTCCAAGGGAAGGTCAATTGGAAATCATTTCAGACATTGAAGATGCTATTTCCAAAGGATTCAAATATATCATTTTGGAAGCAGGTACAGGTACCGGAAAGTCTGCTGTAGCAACCACTCTTGCGAGAATGTATGAATCAGCATATATTCTAACCATGACCAAACAGCTTCAAAAGCAGTATGCAAATGAATTCGATTTTCCACTTGTAAAGGGTAGAGCTAATTTCAACTGTATTAAGGACGGCTTTGAAGTCACTTGCGATATGGGAGCATGTAAGACTGCACCAAAATCATCTAAATTCTTCTGTCCATATGGAATAAGTAAAAATCCGACTCTTACAGGAGACTTGGCTTTTCAGGACTCATTTGGTGGAGACATCTTCTTCCAAACTGATGATCACTGTTATTATTGGCAACAGAAGGCTAATGCAATAAATTCTCCAATCACATTAATGAATTATGACTATGCCATTTTAGAGTTGAATTATGTGAAACACTTTGGCAAAAGGTCTTTGCTCATATTGGACGAGGCTCATAACATTGAAGATAAGCTAATGAAGACTATGGAAATAAATCTCTATAATCGTCAGCTTGAAAAGGACATTAAAAAGGTAATAAGCCCTCAAACTCTTGCAAGCAAGGAAGTTGGAGAGTGGATTATGGAAATTGAAGCTATTCAAGGCCATTATTCAGATATTGAAATAAAGGACCTTCCTACCAATAAGGCTGATAGGATTCGCTCCACTTCAGCAAGGCTTAAGGACTTAAAGACCAAGCTTGAGCAAGAGCCAGGAAACTGGGTAATAGACTCAAATGAAAGTGGAGTTTCATTCAAGCCACTTAAGGTAAATCATTATGCTAAGGATTACTTATTCAGGCATGGGGATGTTGTCATCTTCTTAAGTGCTACAATACTTTCAGCTAAAATGTTTTCAAGATGGTTAGGCCTTGATCCAAGAGAGGTCTATCATATCAAAGTGGACAGTCCATTTTCTGTAGAGAAAAGGCCAATTGAATTGAATCTTGCTGGAAAAATGTCTAAAAGCAGAGTTAAGCAATCTGCACCAAAATCAATTGAGATATTGAATAAGATTCTAAAAAGGCATGAGGGAGATAAGGGCCTCATTCACACCCATTCCTATAAGTGTCAGCAGTACATAACAAATAATTTATACAACAGCAGATTGATTTCTCATGGTACAAATAATAGGGAAAGAGTGCTTAAATACTTTGAAGAAGATGAAAATCCTCTTGTTTTGGTCAGCCCATCAATGAGTGAAGGTGTTGACCTTCCATATGACAAGTGCAGATTCCAAGTCATCTATAAGATTCCTTTCCCATATCTTGGTGATTTGCAGATAAATATGAGAAGAAAGAAAGATCAAAGATGGTATGCTTATAAGACTGTAATGACATTGATGCAAGCTTATGGAAGAGGAATGAGAGCAGAAGACGATTCATGTGTGACTTATATTCTTGATTCAGACATTAAGATGCTTCTTAAGAGTCCATTGTACAAGTCACTAATTCCAGAATTCTTTAAGGAAGCTATTGTTATTAATGATGATCGTATTATCTAATCAAGCTTTTTTAAGCCTTCGGCTTAAAAAACCTTGACCAAAATTTTTTCACGGTCTTTTGTCACTAGGAACTATGTATTTTTTTTATTGATTTTTTTTAATCTTATTTTAATCTAATGAGTTTTATTATGGTAATTAAGGAAACATTGGAGATTGAAGGGCTTCTCATAAACTTAGAGAGAAAAAGAATAAAAAATATGTATCTGCGTATTTTGCCAGATGCAACTATTCGCTTATCTGCTCCAGAGAGAATATCTGAAGATTATATTAGGGATTATATTCTATCAAATTTGGATTGGATTAAAGATACTCAAGCTAAAATGCTTAAAAATCCGCCTAAACCTAAATTGATGTATAAGACTGGTGAGACACATTATATTTGGGGAGAGGAATATACAATTCAGCTAATCTCAAATGATACAGTTAAGAAGCCTTATTATGATGCTGAAGAATCTGTAATTTACCTTCCAGTTAGAAAAAGGTCTACAGTTAAGGAAAGGGAAAAGGCATTGATGGAGCTCTATAGGGCTGAAATGAATAGGAATATTGATTATTTCTTAAGCAAGTGCGTTTCAATAGTGGGAAAGGAACCTAGTGAAATCAAATTCAGAAACATGAAGAATTGGGGAAACTGCAGAAAGGATAAAAGAATTACACTAAACATTAAGTTGGCAAAGAAGCCTCCAATTTGCACTGAATATGTTTTGATTCATGAGTTATGCCATTTGATTGAGTTTAATCACAGTCCTAGATTTAAGGCTTTAATGGACCAGTTCTGTCCAAACTGGAGAGAAATAAAAAAGTTATTAAACAGTGATGATTATTAAATCAGTTATGCTCATTTTAATTAAGTTTTAGAATTTAGGCTCTTTATATTTTCAATTAAAAAATAGTATAACGGACCTAGGGGGATTTGAACCCCCGACCTTGGGATCCGAAGTCCCACGTCA
Organism: uncultured Methanobrevibacter sp.; assembly: GCA_946611495.1. GTDB lineage: Archaea > Methanobacteriota > Methanobacteria > Methanobacteriales > Methanobacteriaceae > Methanobrevibacter. The sequence continues at coordinate 8,784 of CAMODR010000017.1, forward strand.
TAATCCTGACTAGACTATAGGCCCAAAAGTTATTGTAAAAAATAAGTAATTTACTTATTATAATTTATTTCTTATCTTTTTTAAAACTTGCCTTTATAGTTAAAAATATTGATGGAAGATATTAATAAAAAATATTAATGAATTTATATAAAAATAGTTTTAGTGAAACTATATCTAATTTTTATAGTTATTTATTATGTGATTGTTATGCTTACAAAAAGAATTATTCCTTGTCTTGATTGCGACCTCCAAGTTCCAGAGGGCAGAGTGGTAAAGGGAGTTGAATTTAAACAGATACGGTATGCTGGAAATCCAGTGGAACTTGCCACTAAATATTACGAAGATGGAGCAGATGAGATAGTCATTTTGGATATTACAGCTTCTCATGAGCGTAGAGGAACTATGGTGGATGTAATTGAAAGACTTACTGAAAACGTATTTATTCCTATCTGTGTTGGAGGAGGAATAAGAAAAGTTGAAGATTATACTCGCATGCTTAAGGCAGGTGCAGATAAATGCTCTACAAACACTGCAGCTATTCACAACCCTCAGCTTTTGACAGATGCATCCAAGGTTGTAGGTTCACAGGCTGTTGTCATTGGAATAGATGCAAAGAGAAGATACGTGGAAGATGATAAGGAAGCGGCTCGAGGAAAAACCATAGTTGATACAGATAAAGGTGAAGTATGGTTTGATTGCAGCATCTATGGTGGAAGAGAGTTTACAGGCATGGATGCAATTGCTTGGGCTCAAGAATGTCAGGACAGAGGTGCAGGTGAAGTTTTACTCACTTCTATGGATGGAGACGGCACAAAAGATGGATATGACCTTGTTCTTACAAAGGCAATTAATGATAATGTGGATATTCCGGTAATTGCATCTGGCGGTGTTGGAAATCCTCAACATATCCTTGAGGCTTTTGAAGTGGCTGATGCAAGTGCAGCCCTTGCAGCAAGTATTTTCCACTTTGATGAGTATCCTGTGCCAGTCGTTAAAAAATACCTAAAGGAAAAGGGTGTTCCAATTAGGGAAACCTTTTAAATCAAAAGGGTGTTCCAATTAGGGAAACCTTTTAAATCAAAAGGGTGTTCCAATTAGGGAAACCTTCTAATCATTAGCATTAAGACAATCATTGGTGAGAACATGTCTGATTTAAAATTTAATTCATTAATCAATCTTAAGTTAACCCAAGAATCTGGTCAAACTTCACAGCCTCCTTGGAGGTATGATTTGAAGGAAAATATTGAAAGCTTTGAAGATATGATTTTCTTAAAAGTTCCTTCAATTATTGATGGACTTGATATTAAAGATGTTAATTTAAACAGACTTCCGGTTCTTTTAAAGCTATCTCAAGATAATTCCAATTTAAATGAATTTTCCTATATGTATCAGTTTCCTGAAAAAGTGAATAAAATGGAATTTTCTATGGAAAATCTTTCAAGCTCTGAAAATAAAACTGTGGAAAAAGAGATTGAAAAAGAGATTTCCAGAATTTATGACTTGGATTTTGATTTGGAAAAGTTTTATGACTTTCTATTGGATGATGATAAGTTGGCTCCATCTGTTGAGTTTTGCAATGGATTGAGGCTATTTATTGCAAAGGATCCTTTTGAATGCATCATATCATCTATCTGTTCAGCTAATAATTCCATTGCCCGATGGACTAAGTCTGTTGATAAGATAAAATCCAATTGGGGCAATTCATTTGAGTTTTCAGATGGCAGATTTTATGATTTCCCAAGGCCTCATCAGTTTTTAGACTTTTATGAAACTCCTATTGAAGAGGCTGATGCAGATGGACACTCCTATGCTATCGATTGCTATACTCATAATCTTAAGTCCTGTGGTGTAGGATATAGGGCTCCATATATGAAAAAGGCAAGTAAGATCTTGATTGAGGATATTGATATTGAGGATATATTCTCTATGGATTATGATGAGGCATTTGAATTGGTCTTATCTCTACCAGGAGTAGGTCCTAAAGTGGCTGACTGTATTTTATTGTATGGTTTTGGATTCCAAGAGGCTTTTCCATCTGATGTTTGGATAAAAAGAATAGTTTCTCATCTTTATTTTGATGGAGAAGATATTTCTGCAGATAAGACTAGAGAGTTTGGAATTGAGCACTTTGGTGATTATGCAGGTTATGCTCAACTTTATTT
>CAMODR010000018.1 GCA_946611495.1 uncultured Methanobrevibacter sp.
TGACTAATAATAAAAGTCCCGAAGAGGAAATAGAGGAATTGAAAGCTCAACTTTCCAAATATAGGAAAGAAAACCGCATTCTTAAGGAAAGATGTGAGTCTTATGAAGATAGGATTGAACATTTTGCCATAGAGAGAAAAAAGCTTTCCAGCGCTATCATCCAATTCGAATCAATGGAAATGGAGCTTCGCCAATATGACATAGAGGAATTGGCTCTAAATACTCAAAAGTTAAAGCATAGGATTGATGTTCTTAGAAGATACCTTCAGACTGAACGTGATGATAACGATAAGTTAAATGACTTGGTAAAGAAATTGACTAAAGAGCTGGATGAAGCTAATCAAGAGATTGCAAGATTGACTAGCGATTTCAATAAGTTAAGGGTTCGAAAGAATCAAAGAACCTTTTTCTTGGAAAATCGTTTAGACATTGCATATGGAAAGCTGGCCCAATTGAAATATACCTTGAATGAATTTGAAGAGCAAGGATTCTGGGATAGAATCAGAGGCAAAAAACCAGAAAGCTATGATGAAATTGATATTTAAGTAATTATTAATTATTATAAATTGTTATTAATTATTTTTAATTGTTATTAATTATTTTTAATTGTTATTAATTGTTATTAATTATTTTTAATTGTTATTATGTTATTAACTATATTTAATGTGGAGATTAATTATGGAAACTCAAAGGATTATGGTAACAGGCGGAAGCGGATTTATAGGAACTAATCTTGTAAATGAACTTAGAAGCAGAGGGCATGAGGTCTTGTCTGTAGACCTTTTGCATCATGAGGATGAGGCAGACTTGTATTCTGACTCATATTCTGATTATGTAAGGGGAGACATTCGTAACTATCGTCAAATGGAACGTATCTTTGATGATAATGATAAGTTCGATTATGTCTACAACTTGGCTGCTGAGTATGGAAGATGGAATGGTGAAGGATATTATGAGAATCTTTGGGAGACTAATGTAATCGGATTAAAGAATATGATTCGTCTTCAGGAAAAATTAGGATTTAGAATGATTTCATTTTCATCTGCTGAGGTTTATGGTGATTATGAAGGAATAATGACTGAAGATGTAATGGAAAACAGGCCAATTAAGGACACTTATCAGATGAACGATTATGCTATTTCCAAATGGGCTGGAGAATTGATGTGCATGAATTCTGCTACTATGTTTGGCACTGAAACTGTAAGGGTTCGTCCTGTAAACTGTTATGGTCCTCATGAAGCTTATTCTCCTTATAAAGGTTTCATTCCTATATTTATTTATAAGGCACTTCACGGATTGCCTTATTCTGTTCACAAAGGACATAAGAGAATCATTGATTATGTTGAAGACACTGCAAACACATTTGCAAACATCGTAGACAATTTCATTCCTGGAGAAGTCTATAATGTTGGAAGTAAACAGGAATGGGAAATGACCATTGAAGAATACTCTGATTTGGTTTTGGATGCTGTTGGTGTTGACGATTCATTAGTTACTTATACTCCTGCTGAAGAGTTTACCACTAAAGTCAAAACAATTGACTTTTCAAAGGCTATCCGTGACTTAAAGCATGACCCTAAGGTTTCTCCTAAAGAAGGAATTAAAAGAACAGTAGAATGGATGAAATGGTATTATAGAATTGAGGATTAAATAATTTAAATTATTTAATTCCTTATTTAATTCTTTATTTCTTAGTTTATCGATAAATCGATTCTTTTTTTAAGGTTAAAAATGATCAATTTTTAACTTTTTTCATATTTTCTATTTTTCGTGATAAAAATGACAAAGACTGTGGCTATTATTCCAGCATATAACGAAGAGGCGGCTTTGGCTGATGTAATCAAGAAGACATTGGAATATGTTGATGAAGTGATTATAGTTAATGATGGCAGTGTAGACAATACTGCAGAAATAGCTTTAGAAGCTGGTGCTGAACTTATTAATCATAAAACTAATTTAGGTAAGGGTGAAGCTCTTAAATCAGGTTTTAAAGCGGTTAAAGATGATTCAATTATAGTTACTATTGATGGGGATGGCCAGCATAATCCTGAAGAGATTCCAATTGTGCTAAAGCCTATACTTGAAGATGGGGCTGATTTGGTTAATGGAAGCAGATACCTTTATGGCCATGAGGAGAACACTCCAGCATATAGGAGAATAGGACAGCAGGTTTTAGATATTGCAACAAACATTTCAGCAGGAATAAAGGTTACAGACTCTCAAAGTGGTTTTAGGGCATTTTCACCTAAAGCTAGGGATTGCTTTAGATTCAAGGATACTGGGTTTGGAATAGAAAGTGAAATGCTTGTAGACGCTTCTGAAGCTGGTTTAAAAATAGTTGAAGTTCCTATAACAGTTAGATATGATGTTGATGGTTCTACAAAAGATCCTGTAACTCATGGTGTAGGTGTTTTGCTTAAAATCACTAAAGATAAGGTTAGCAGAACCTTAAAAAGATAATTTGTTTTGTTTATTAAAAATAGTTTTTTTTAATTAATCTTTAAATTTAAAAATAGTTTTTTTAATTTAATTTTTTAAATAATTATAAGAACTTTTATCTTATAATTCTTCTAGTTTTTTATAAAAAAAGTAAATAAAAACCTTTTAGGTTTTTTTAATGTATTATTTTTGTTTTAATAAAAAAAGAAAAATTAAAACCGTTTAGGTTTAATTTTTTTAGTTTCGTCTTTACTTGCATTTTTAGCTGCTTCTAAATAGTTATCACAGACTTGGTTAACTTCGCCTATCTCTCTGACTTTTCCTTTATCAATCCAGATAGCCTTTTCACAAATGGATCTGATTTCCTTAATTGAATGTGAAACCAATAGAACAGTAATGTTTGATTCTATTAATGAATTTAGTTTTTTCCTACTTTTCTTTCTGAAGTTTACGTCTCCAACACCTAAAACCTCATCAAGAATAAGAATGTCTGGCTCAACAATTGTTGCTATGGAAAATCCAAGTTTTGAAAGCATTCCTGAAGAATAGTTTTTCACAGGAAGGTCAATAAATTCTCCAAGTTCAGAAAATTCAAGTATTTCATCATACTTTGCCTTTAAGAACTCTTCATTGTATCCTAAAATAGCACCATTCAAGAAGATGTTTTCCCTTCCAGAATAGTTTTTGTCAAAACCTGCTCCTAAGGATAATAAAGGAGCAATATTACCGTTAATTATTACATCACCTTCATCTGGAGTGTATACTCCTGAAATGATCTTAAGTAGGGTACTCTTTCCTGCACCGTTGAATCCGATTAGGCCAACCTTTTCCCCTTTATATATTTTCAATGAGACATCATCTGTTGCCTTGAATATTGTCTTCTTTTCCTTATTTCTTTTAATGGTTCTTATGACATATTCCTTGATATTGTCGATTTTATCCTTTCCAACCTTAAAGCTTAATGTGACGTTCTTTAATTCAATTGCAACATTATCGTCTTGTGTTTTTTCAAGGTCTTTTTGATGTTCATTATACTTTTGTATATTTTCAATCTTTTGCCTTTCCTTTTCTTTTAATTTATCAGATTTCACTTTTTCCTTATAGCTATGATTGTTTTTCTTATCTATTTCCTCTTGGCTAGGCTTGGTTTTATAAGTTAGCAATTCTCTTTTTTCGTATTGGCTATTTCCTTTATAGATTACTTCAATATAAACATCAGAGTTAATGTTTAATGTGATATGGGTCATTCCGTTTTCATCGCTTGTCGGATTGTATTCTGCAAATTTTTCCCCATTTGTTCTGTAGAAGATATATTTTACTTTTTCACCAGCGATAGGTTTATTATCTTCTGTTTTAAGAAAAGTACGAAAAGAAACAGTATTATGGATAGCCGGTATGATTTGGGTTTTTATTTTATTATTATTTTCTTCCTCACTCATAGTTAACTCTCCATATTTTGATAATTTAATTTTAATAATTGTAAAAATTAATCTAAACTAGTAATTTTATAAAATTTAATTTTTTTCATTATTTGTAAGTATTTTTTGTAAGTGTTTTTCTTATAATTCTAAAGTAATTCTATTTTTATATTTGCTATATACTATAATTCCAATAACAAACAATGCTAATGAGAATAGGAAAGTTGTTAGCATTAGTTTCATTGATGGGAATCTTCCAAACATTACAAACTCTCTGAATTGTGCAATAATTCCATAAACTGGATTTAATTCCATATATCCTCTAATTGGCTGTGGAACCATGGTAATAGGATAAAATATAGCACATGCATATATTAAGAGGCTTGTAAATATCCTGTATAGGTACTCAATATCACTGAATTTGGTACATAGAATGGATAGGATCAATCCTACTCCTACGATTAATAGGAACAATATAAATACCGGTATGACAGAAAGCAAGGCCATAGGATAAAATGGTGCTCGTGTAACTATCATGATTGCAATAAGTACGATAACAGACATTAGGAAGTTTATAAATTCAGAACAGATTCCTCCTAAAGCGAAAATATATCGAGGCACATAAATCTTATTAAGAATACTTCTGTTTCTCTTAAATGAAGTCATAGCTATTTTAGTACCGCTATTAAAGAAATCTATTACAATACGTCCAGTTAAGAAGTAAACAGGGAAGTTTTCAATACTTCTTGCAAATACTGTTGAAAAGATTGCAGTGAGCAGTGCCATTGTAATTAATGGGTTAAAGAAACTCCATAGGACACCTAATATTGAATCCTTATATTTGGATGTGAAATTTTTCCGAATTATCTGTTTTAAAAGGAAATTTTCACTTGTTCCCTTTTTTAGTATTTCTAAAGTCATATTTCTTCACACAATAAAATTAGATATTTGGAATTTATGTCAAAATTTCTAAATGTATTTTGACGATTAAAAAAATATAGCATAAATTACTTTATTAAGTAATATACTATAATTTTAGTTAATGATAATATATAAATTTTATTTACTGGATTAATTTTAAGTTTTTGCTTTTTATTTTTGGCATTTTTTAAAAGTTATATTCAATTTAAATACTAATCTTTATATATTATTAAATGTGAATTATTTTCAATATTTATTGCTTTTAAGTTGTAAATAATTATAATATTAAAAACTTCCTAAAGGGGGCATTATCTTGTTTGATTATGAAAAATTAAATGATTGTGTAAAAAGCGGTATATTCGGTCTTGTTGTAGCTGATGCATTAGGAGTTCCTTATGAATTTAATTCAAGGGATTTCTGTGATAGGAATCCTATGGCTGATATGATCGGCTATGGAACTTATAATCAGCCAGAAGGAACCTGGTCAGATGATAGTTCTATTGCATTAGCTTGTTTAGATGGCTTAAGCAATTTCAATTTAAAAGAAAATCTTAATGACTTGACAATTGAAAACTTTTCAGAAATCTTTGATTATACAGACATAATGACTAAAATTGCCAATTGGCGCTATAAAAAGGACTACACTCCTCATGGAGAGGTCTTTGATATTGGAGGCACCACAAGGGATGCTATCTATAATTTTCATTATAATGGCGTGGATGCATTGCTTGCTGGAGGAGATAGTCCTCGAGACAATGGAAATGGATCCTTAATGAGAATATTGCCAATTGCATTTGTAATCTACTTTTTATCCTTAAAATATGAATTTTCCCAAAATGAAGAGATGAAAACCATTCATAATCTATCTTCACTTACTCATAGACACATCAGGAGCCAAATGGCTTGTGGAATCTATGTTAAGATAGCTATTGAATTGTTAAAGAATAAATTTGAGGAAAGTGAGGATGATTTGACTTTGCTTGAGATTGTTAATAGGGGAATTTCCAATGCTAAAGACTATTATTTAAGTGATAAAAGCTTTGTTAGTGAAATAAAGAATTTTGAAGATGTATTTTCTCTAGACATTCATAATTTCCCTAGAGAAGAAATTTCCGGTTCAGGATATGTAATAAATTGTCTTAATGCTGCATTATGGTGTCTTTTGAATAATGATAATTATAGGGAAACTGCCCTTGCTGCAGTTAATTTAGGTGAGGATACTGATACAACTGCTGCAGTTGTTGGAGGATTAGCTGGAATTTACTATTCTTTTGATGATATTCCTCAAGGTTGGTTGAATAAAATAGCAAAATATGATTTTATTGACGAATTGATTGCTGAATTCTCTAAAAATTTATATGATGTTTTAGAAGATTGATTTAATTAGTTTTCAATATTATTTATTGATATTATTGTTTTAGAAGATTGATTTAATTAGTTTTCAATATTATTTTTTTACTATTTTTTTTATTTATGCATAGATTATTAAATTATATTAATAATGACAAACAAAATTATTATAGTTAAAAATTAATAAATTAATCAAAAATATAGGAGAGATATAAATGAAATTTGAAGATCTTATGGCTAAATGCCCAAAATGCGGTTCTCAAGATAAAACTGCTCATAGAAGATTCATTGACAATCATCATGCTCATGCTGAATTGAAAGAGTTCAAATGTGATAATTGTGGTTTTATTTTTGAAACAGGTAAAGATTATGAAAAATCTGAAGGAGAAAATATTAAAAAAGAACTTATCACTGAATTAAATAAAAAATTATAGTTTTTTTCTTTGAATTATTTTAAATTTATTTAAAAAATTATTTTTTTTATTTGAATTATTTTAAATTTATTTAAAAAAATATTTTTTGAATTTGAATAAGTTTTCTAATTTATTTTTAATTTTAATGATAGTTTGTAGTTTATTTTAGGGGATAGTATGACTTTTCATGTAATGATTATTCCAACTTTAGGATGTCCTTCAAATTGCGCCTACTGTTGGGGCTCTGAGGAAAATGCAGAACTAATGGATATTGATGTAATCCATAAGATTGTTGAATGGTTAGCTGATTTTAGGGATGAGCCGGTCCATTTCACTTTCCATGGTGGAGAACCTTTACTTGCAGGTTATGATTTCTATAAAGAGGCTCTTCCACTTTTAAATGATGCAGAAACTCATGAAACTGAAGGATTTTCATTGCAAAGTAATCTATGGCTTTTAGATGAAGAGATGGTTGAACTATTCTCAAAATATAATATAGCTATCAGCACAAGCATTGACGGCCCAAAGGAAATCAATGACTATCAAAGGGGTGAAGGCTACTTTGATAAGACCATGAAATCTGTCAAGTTGGCTACAGATCATGACATTCAAATCAATTTTGTATGCACATTCACTTCCTATTCTAAGGATTTCTCTGATGAGATTTATGATTTCTTTAAGGCAAATGGCTTAAACCTAAAGATACATGCAGCATTACCTTCACTTCGTGGCGATAATGCAGATCCTTGGGCGCTTCCTCAAGAGGAACATGGGAAACTTTTAATCGATTGGTTAGATAAGTACCTCTATGACTTGGATAAGTTTGTTATAATGGATTTGGACCATATTGCCAAAAGCAGCTTGAGAAGAGTTGGAACCCTATGTACCTTTAATGACTGTATGGGAACAACATTGGCTGTAGGTCATGACGGTTCAATCTATCCTTGCTATCGTTTTGTTGGAATGGATGAATATATTATGGGTAATGTTTATGACAAGCCTTCAATGGAAGATTTAGAGAAATCTGAAGCATGGGCTAAGTTAATGGAGTTTAAGAACTTTGTTGATGAGGATTGTGCAGACTGTAAGTTCATAAGGTTCTGCAGAGGCGGATGCCCATATAATGGAATTGTGGCTACCCAATCCCCAAGGGCAGTAGACCCTCAATGTGAAGCTTATAAGATGATATTCGGTGAAGTTTCCAGAAGAGCCAATGAGGACTTTAAGAAGAATGCAATGGCTGCATTTGGCGGAGCTCCTCCAGTTAGAAAAGAGGGAGATCCATTTTCCATTATGGATTTAATGACTAAAATGTGATTTAATCCATTCTTAAAGAATATTTATTCTTTAATAACTTTTTTCTTTTTTTATTATTCTATTAAACAATTAATTATTTTTTTATATTTTTCAAAGTAATTCAAAGTAATTATTATTAATTTCTAAACTTTTTTTAGACTTTTATTCTGATTTAATTATTGATATTCTAAACTTTTTAGACTTTTTTTCTTATTTTTCATATAAAATTCATAGTTAACTATTAATAATATGTAAATTAAATAAATAGTTATATAATAATTTATTATACAATTATGGCTAATTTAAATTCAATTTCTAATTTGAATTGATTTAATTAATGAGATTTTTTCTTTTAATTCACTAATTTAAATTGATTTTAGAATTAAGAATTTAATGGTTTATATTTTATTATTAATGTTTATTGAGGAATGTTATGTTTATTAAAATTAGAAGAGATACTTTAATAATCTTATTATTGGCATTTATTTTAATTTTATGCGGTAGGTTAATTATCTATGTAGCATATGCGTCCTCTGCTGAAGTCGAAGAAGGTGTACCTATTGCAGGTATTATTGTTAAGGGAAACGATATAGTTCCTATTGACAATATTAGATATAATGTAGAAAATTCAGGATTAAGAGAAGGCAGTTATATTGATGGAGACATATTGAAAACATCCATAAGAGAGCTGCCTGTGACGGAGGCCGAGGCGAATGCCGAGAAATTTGTAAAGCGGTCAACAATTCCAGGTACTACTATCGCTCCAATTGCAGGGGCTGATGTGACTGTAAATAAGGAAACCGGTATTGTTACCGTAACAGTTATTGAAGATTTCTCAACTATTAATATTACTGGAAATAGTACCACTTCTACAGATTTTACTGAATCTGAACCATCAAAGAGTGTTTATAATTACAGTATAGCAGGTTAGGAGGTTAAAATTTGAAGTTTAAATTAAATAAAATCATTGGTTTAATATTTTTAGTTTTAATGCTCTTTTCAGTAATTGCTACTGTTTCTGCTACTTGTAACGTAATTGTTGTTACTGATCCTAGTGGAGAAGATCCGAATGGCGCTGCTGCAGGAAGTATGTCCTTTGCAAATAACATGTTTCAGTCTTCATTCATCATGTCTAAGAATGATGGGTACGCTATGCTTTCCGGGGGGGAAGGTAATGGTACAGAAAGGAACTATGCGATTATTGATGCACTTGCAGCTATGCAGCATGGAGCTACTCCGTCATCTGCTGCTGCTTTAGCAGGCAGTTTTGATGGAATCCGTTTAGTAATCGGTGGTCCATCAATGGGAGCAGCTATTGGTGGAGATTACAACGCTTACCTTATTGTTGTGGATGACTCAGGAACCATTAAGATTACACACCACAATGGAGGAGTTGTACAATTGCCTCAAGGCTCTAAAGGAGCTATTATTCACTTAAGAAACAGTGCAGGTAACCCTTTATCTGGTACTGCAGATAGAGTCCGTAGAGAAACCGCTATAAATATAGGTAAAATGATTAGGGATGGTTATCCAGCTACCTATATTGTAGGTAAGGCTATGGAAGAGGTTGCAATCGATTCTGGTGAGAAATACGGTGGGGGTGCAGTAAATCTTGTATCCAGTATAAGTACTGGAGACATGTTTGTTCCAGACCAAGTAAACACTACAGGTTATCCAATGGATGAAAACTATTCAAAATCCTGTGGCAAATGTGGTTGGGCTACTGGTTACCCTGATGCTGAACGCTATAATGTCTGTCCTTATTGTGGCAGTGAATTATCAGTTAATTCAGCTACTGATGTATTGATTGATTCCATTACAGTATCTAAGGATGCAGTATCTGTTTCTGTTTATGGTAGTGACAGATTAGGATTGCCTGATATTACCAGAGAAGTTGTAAAGGCATCTGTCAAGAAATATGGTTATAATGCATCTACCATTGCAGGTTCCATTAATAGAGGTATCAATAACGGTCTGATTGTTGGTGTAGATTATGTAGAGCCAAGCGACTTGAATGTAAAGCCTGATGTTCGTGCTGTAGGTGTCTACTATAATCCGTTGCCTAATGGCAGAAGTTCACCAGCTTGGAATTTACCTATAAATTCAATGGTTCTTACCATTTTAGGTACAATTCAAACGGCTATTGGTTTTGTTCTAATTGTTCTGGTGGTATTTAGAACACGGCTGTTAAAATCATTTAAAGATCGTGTTTCATAAAAATGCTTTTTTAGCATTTACCTTTTTTTCTTTTTTTTATTTTTAAGAACTTATTATTTCTATTTTTTTTAATTTTTTTAAATTTTATATGCTTGTTTTATTTCAGTTAATATTAATTTTCCTAGTTTTTATATAAATTTTATTTTTTTATTTTTCTTATTTTTAGGATTTTATCTTAAAAATAATATTATTTATAAGTTAAATTAGTTAATTTATAGTAATCTTTTTAAATAAGAAGAAATAAATTATTATTAATATAAAAAAGAGACTATATAAAATAATAATTCAAATAACTTTTTAGGATTAGGTTAATTTACTTTAAACAAATTTTAAATTTCATTTTTATTATTAACTTATAGTATCTATTTTTAAACATAAAACACAGTGATACTATGGCTTTGATATTGATAAGAGGCGAAAATAATTCAAAAGTTTTAAATGCAATTGCAGATGTGGAAAGACATGCAAATTTGACTTTAGAGACTAAACCGAAAAAAGTGGATGCTAAATTTGCAGATAAACTTGTTGAAGGTGTTTTGAAAGCTCCTTTAAGAACAAAATCTAAAGTTGCAACTGCATTTCGTGTAAAAGAAGACACTCCTGAGGCTATTGTTCAAGTTAAGAAAATTCATCCACCTGCTCACATTGTTGTTGTAAGCAATACCTATGATGGCTATAGGGAGTTAAGCAAAATAATTAAAGAGGGAAAGGTCTTTAAAGGATATTACTCTAATAAAACTACTGGAACTCAAATGAAAGATTATAAAATTCATAAGAAGATTCGCAGTGATACTGTAAATACTTATATGTAAGTATTTTTCTTTTTTTCTTTTTTATTCATTTTTAATTATTTTCTTCAACAATCTTTTTT
>CAMODR010000019.1 GCA_946611495.1 uncultured Methanobrevibacter sp.
AGATTAATTAAAATTCAGCATCTCTTTCAATGTCTTCCCAGTTGTCAGTAAACCAACCATATACTCTTTCTAAACCATCATCAAAGGATACAGTAGGTTTGTAACCGAGAATATCTTTAGCCTTATCAATAGAAGATAATAACTTGGTTTTAGCATCCCAATTACGTCTTGCAACATAAGCGATGCCTTCTTCGTTTCCAGTTAATTCATTAACCTTATTCGCCATATCAATAACTCTATGATCCTTACCGGAACCGAGGTTTATAGCTTCACCAATAGCTTCTTCTTCTATACCCATAGATAAGAGACCATTTACAATATCTCCTACAAATGTCCAATCTCTGGTTTCAGTTCCATCACCTGTAATAGGTAATGCTTGCTTGGTCATAGACCAATAGAAGAAATTAGGAATTACGTTTCTGTATTTACCTGGAACTTCTCCTGGACCGAATACATTAAAGAACCTTGCATTTACAATAGGCATATCATAAAGATTGTGGAAATAATTAGTGTATAATTCACCAAGAAGTTTAGTTACTTGGTAAGGAGTGTGCAATGAAATGGAGATATCATGTTCTTCAAAAGGCATTTTAGAGTCAAGTCCGTAAACTCCACATCCAGATGAAGAGTATACAAATCTTTCAACACCAGTTAATTGTGCATATTGAAGCACTTTTAAAATACCGATACCGTTTACCATCAAGTCAGTTTCAGGATTGTCTACACTGTTTTGGTTAGCAAAGTGTGCAGCTAAATGGAAAACATAGTCAGGTTTCATTTTAAATACACGTTTAAGCTCTTCATCATCAAGGATATCCCCTTGGATAAGTTCAACGTTTTCGTTAGTTGGGACATTCCATTCATATGCTGAAGACATATTATCCAAAATAATTACCTTTTCAGCACCAAGCTCTGCTAATTTTCTAGTTAAGTTACTGCCTACACAACCTGCTCCACCAGTTACTAAAATAGTTTTATCTTGATATTCATTATATTTAGACATAAAAATCACATAATTGTTTTTTTTAATAAATTATCGAAAATTATAATTATTAATTAAAAATTAAAATTAAAAAAATTTAAAAAATTACTAGATATAGACTAGTATAAGTAAATTTATGTTATATCTTATTAATAAAATTAATTATATTAAATACAAACTAATAAATCACAAAAATAGCTAAAATAGGAAAAATTAAAAAAAAGTAAAAAGTAAAACTAAAAAAAAGTAAAAAAAGTAAGAAAAATAAAAAAAGTAAAACTAAAAAAAAGAAAGAAAAGTAAAAAAATAAAAGGAGAATAAATAATCTAAAGAGATTAAATTAACTAACGTCTTGCACGACCTACTTTACGTGCAATTACAATTTCTCCAACAGAAATAAGACCTGCAAAGAACTTTTCAAGACCACCAGTAGCCCAAATAGCTTCACCGAAAGTAGCTTTTTCAATATTTTTCTCATATTGCTCAGGACTTATCTTTACACCAGTAGTTCTTGTACTGATTTTTGCAGAAGCTTCCATTAGCTCTTCCCAAGAAACTCCTCTTAACTCTTTTTCCATTGCCTTATAAATTTTACTTACCTTAATATCATATAATGAGGACATGGAATCTACAATATCTACAGATCTGCTTACACCAATAACCTGATTATCCTCATTAATAATAGGAATACTGATTAATTTATTTTTAGATGCTGAAATAACAACATTTCTAGCAGGTTCATCTTCAGATATTGACATGATATCTTCAACAGGACTCATAACTTCAGAAATAGTCTTTTTGCCTTCACGCAATCCTTCAGTTATATTAAATGAAGTTATCCAACCTACCAATTTCATGGAACTATCTAAAACAGGAGCTGTAAATCTCCTGAATTCTTCCATTTTTATGGAAACATCAACAATTGAATCGTCTTTAGAAACAAAAACAAATTCTTTATCCATCATCTCTTTAGCTTTCATTTAAACACCTTCTCCATCAAATAATAATTATAAGAACTATCCAAATTTTTAATAACCATTCTAAGCATCATCCATCAATAGGTTTAAAGCACCTACAGGACATCTGCTACTGCATTCTTGACATCTTATACATTTTTCATTATCCAAAATCACATTTCCATCTTGAACCACAATCGCTTCAACAGGACAGTTATCTTCACATAATCCACAGCCAACGCATATATCATCATTTACATCAATATGAGAGTAAATAACAACAGGACCTAAATCTCTTTTAAGACTAATTGCTCCTTGAATACATAAGTTAGCACAAGATCCGCAACCGCAGCATCTGTCCTTATCAATAAATGAATACATATGACCTTCATTTAAATCAAGATCATTATTTTCAAGACAGACTTCGCCGCGAGATTCAATATACTCTTTAGGCCTAAGTGATATTGCATTGGTTGGACAATACTTTAGACATGAGCCACATAAAACACAAATTTCACGATTTATGGAAATATCTTCCATTTTTAGTGTTCTATGAGGAACAGAGACTTCATTTAAAGTGTATTCGACACCTTCATCTTCACTAATTTCTGCCTTAGAGTCCCAAACATAGATACATGAAACAGGACATGTTTGAGCACAAATTTCACATTGAACGCAGTTTTCTGTGATTCTAGCTCTCTTTAGCCAAGAAGATGAATCAATAGCGCCAACAGGACATTCTTCAACACAAAGATTACATCTAACACAACGTGGAGATATTGTTATAAGTTTCTCTTCATCTTTGTAATCATGAATATCCACACTAAAATCTTCAATATCTTCATCTAAATCTACAGATTTGAGAGTAATTTCTCTCTCCAATGTCTCAATCTGCTTTTTTAGTTTAATCTCCATATTAAGTCTCCATTGAATTTATTATTTATTCTACAATATAAAAATCATATTTCAAATCTTACACTATATTATATCTTTAATTTAGATTATTTAAATAATTTATTATATTTTTTAAAAATTAAATATTGTTCAAAATAATTTTAAAAATTTAAACAAAATAATATTATATTTTATGCAAATCAATAGGAATTCATGAATTTTATTTTTAGCAAATATACTTATTTTAAGAAAAATGATTATGTTTTTAGATTTAAGATTTAAAAATGAATCTTATTCTAAAGACTCTAAAAACTCATTCAATTCATTTAAACTTGGTTGGCCAGAAACACCTACTGCTTGAACAGACTTAGAAGCCACCCAATTAGCCACTGTACATGATTTAGCCAAATCAAATCCATTTAAATAAGAATATAAGAATCCTGAGTTAAAGGAATCTCCTGCTGCAGTTGTATCAACTGCATCACATTTGAATGCAGGTATTTTAACTTCTTGATCTTTACTGTTTATTGCATAAGCCCCTTTTTCTCCTCTTTTTACAACAACAGTATCAATTCCATCTTGACAAATGTGAATAGCCAAATCCCTAAAGCTTAAATCTTCAGAATTCAACTTTTCCTTATAATAATCTTCAAATAAAACCTTCAGTTCAGTTTCATTAATTAAAAGAATGTCAGTTCTATCTAAAATCTCCTTAAGTTCACCAACACCTTTTTCAGCATACAATATGCCTGGGTCGAAACTCAAGACCACATCATCCTTTAGAAAGGCCAACAATTCCTTCTGTGCATTAAATGAGTCTCCAACAAATGAAGTGTAATGAAGGACTTTAGTAGAATTGACATTTAAGGGATTAATTTCATCAATACTGATTTCGTCATTGACTCCTGCATCAACATATAACGCACGTTCCCCTTTGTCTGAAACAAATCCTAAAACCTTTCCAGAGTTTCCTTCATCAGCATAAATGAGATTGGTCAAGTAAACGTTATTGATCATAAGATTATATTCAAGCAAGTCCCCTTCTGCATCTGGTGCAATCTTACCGATATATGAAGTGGAACATCCAAGCTTAGAAAGTCCAATTATTGTATTGGCTGCTGAACCTCCAGGAGACTCTTCTTCAGCCTTAATAAAACTTTCTCCATCAGGACCTGCAATATTTGCAACATTATAAAGCTTATCTACATTCAATGCACCAAAGCCGATAACATCAACGTTTAGTGCATCATAAACTATTTCATCCACTCCCAAATCTTCAGCACTTATATTTCTAGACAGTTCCTCATTAATTTCACTTGCAATCTTAGAACTGTTTTTTATGGTGTCTGAATTTGAGTTAGTTTTTTCCTTTTCATCCATTTAAGTCACTTTTTTAACTTATTAACAAATAGTTTACCATAATTAATAATTGATTAATTAATAAACAATAGTTTACTATATTTTAATTAAATTCGCAATCAATTATTTTAATAATTATTCTTTTAAAATATCTAATAAATTAGTCTTATGTTCACCTAATTGACCATCAAAGTTACCTGCAGATATTTTAACTACTCCATCTATATCAATAATAGCATCAATTGCAGTTTTGATAGCTAAATTCATTGCCTCATCATCAGTTGCATTGATTACTATTTCTGGAATATAGTTAACTCCTTGAGGAACCTTTGACTCTTCACCAAGAGTTTCCCTTAATGATGGACAATATGGATGATTAGTACTTGGACCTATTTCAGGGAACTTGGTCTCAGGCTTTGAAGCAGCAGAACAAATACCAAATGGAGTACATACTCCATCAATTTCCATTATAGTGTCTATGATAATTCTTCCAGCTTCAAGAACCGCTTCCTTAGTGGAACACATATACCAAAAGTTTCCACCCATTTTTCCTTTAGCATAAGCAAGTTCAGATTCTATTTGGAAATCTGGCACTGCAATAGGAACATTGATCATTTTTCTGCCGAATTCCTCATATTCCCATTCATATCCATCTCCACAGTGACCTACACTATCCATCATGCCAATGGAACCTACAGGATTTTCAGTGATGCTGAATACCCTTGTAAATGGCTTTACAAGAATGTCTTGACGAATTCTATAAGACAATTCCTTTTCAAATTTCTTCAAGTCATCAGTTAGCCAAAATTGAACAATTGCTCCAGGCCTTCCATCAGGAGTTTGACTTCCATCTACAAAAGATTCCACTCCAGCTTCCACTCTTCCAATGACAGCACTTGGAGTGGCTGTACAATCATAAGCAGCCTGTTTAACTGTTAATTCGTCTTCAGCAGTAATTAATGCTCTTATATACATTCCATCAAAGTATTCAAAGAATGTATCTTCTACCTTATCATAGTTTACCATAATGTCATCTCAATATCTTTTAATCGAATTTTGAATAATCTGTATAATCTTTTAACTGAATTAAATAATAATCTTGTATAAATTTAATCTTATAATGGCCAATTATCTTAATCTGAGCCAGGAATATATTCTAAGTCATCAATAGTAAATTATCCTAATCCACCAATATCCTTACCACGAATATTGTTTCTCATCTCTTTGCTTATCTTTAAAAGATTCTCCCTATTTTCATCGTTTATCAATTCAATTACAGGAGTTGGCTTATTATAAAATGCCTTTTCAAATGATTCCACTAATGAATAATCAACTTCAAAATCTTCAAATGCAGCATCAGGACCCTTCTCTGCATATAAATTAACAAAATCAAAGACATAATCCCTATCAAACCTTGAATGAAGATCTATTAAAATGCTTGTAACAACAGTATTATCAGAGACTACAGCAATGTCTGCAACATTTAAAGGATATTCATTACCATTGAATGAAACTGAAATTCCTCCATGGTCCTTTGCATACTTTAACGGCTCTACATCAGTGATACTGTCTCCAATATAGAAAATTGAACCATCTTCAAGGGATAGCTTTTGAACAATGTCCTCAACAGCAATCTGCTTTCCTTTTCCTCCAACTGTCTTAACTCCTTTCATGTACTTATTGATTTCCATTTTAGGAATTTCCTCAAAGAAGATATTGTATAATACATCAAAGTCTTCCTTTATAGGATTTGGATGGTCAAGAATGATTTTCCTATACTCTTCAATTTTCTTAAGCTCTTCAATGAATTTAGGAGATTTTGAACCTGCAATAGCTACAGATTTAACTTCACCAAGACTTGAATCATCAGAGCTTGAATCGTCATCTAAAGTGTTAGAAATCTCCTTATTAAAATCAGTAGCTCCATCAAGGTCTAATTGAGTATGGTAAGTATTCTCAAATGGAAATTCCATATAATTTGCTAAAGCTTCAATATACTGACCATAGCTTGTACTGACGATAAAAGCATCCATCAAATCATTTGCAAGGCTTAGAGTTTCCTTAGATCCTTCTACAAGATAAATGTGATTTCTTGAAAACTCAACCATATCATTATTTGTAAGTTTAGCCAGTTTAAAGAAAGGAACTATTAACTTTAGAGTGTCTCCAGCATGATAATTCTCTTTTTTTAAATCATCCACTAAATAATCGTCAAAACGACTTATTATCTTGAATAATTTATCTCCATCTTCAATAAACTCTGCAGCTAATTCATATGCATTATCGTTTAAAGTCAATGGACCTTCACAATCAGTGATAAAGACTTTTTTTACCATTTTTAATCTTCCTAAATTTAATGAATAATAATATGAATAATAAAAAAAATAATAAATAAAAAAAATTTACTTAATCTTAAATTAAAGGATTAACTAAATCCTTAGATTTAAATAATTTAAAACAAGAAAAACATTATAAGAACTGCCAAATAGTAGAAACTTTTATAGCATTTAAAGGACAAATGGCTTCGCAATTTCTACAGGAAATACAATCATCATGATTTACTGTCACTTTATTATTTTCTATAGCTAATGCATCTACTGGACAGTTTTTAACACACACTTCACATAATTGGCAAGCATGGTCCTTCACTTCCACTGTACCGTTTCTTCTACCTCTTAAGTCTCTTTTAATAAAGAATATTTCATGGTTTCTATTTGTAAAGAACTCTTCCTTAAGTCTGATTGCTTCAAAGCTACAGACTTCTGCACATAATCCACAGTAGACACAAGAATTGTCAGTATCAATCTTAATTGGATTAGGGCCATCAAGAGCAATTGAATTTGTAGGACAAACATCAACACATAATCCACAGCTGATACAGTTATCCTCTACAACATTGATGCCTAAGTCTGGAGGGAAGAATTCAACTATATCCAAAACCTTTTCCACTTCCAAGTCTTTCTTAAGCAGTGCAGTCAAACGCTCATTAAGGAATTCTGTTACATCCACAACAATTGACCTACAGTTAGTGCATGTGAATATTTCAACTTTAGAGAATTCCATTCCTCTAGGAACATCCCTAATGTCCATAGAATTTTCATAATCAAAGTCTTCAAAGTGATAATCCTTAGAAATGTCATCAAGCAATTCGATTAGAACCTTGTCTATCTTAGTAATCTCTCTTGAAATTCTCTCTACATCCCTATCTAATATTTCAGATGCAATCTCTAAGGTCTTAATCTTATTGAAGGATTCAAAAGCCTCTTCCCTTTCAACATAATCGATTGCATAGGTAGGGCAGGAATTCATACACTCTTCACATCTTGCACAGTATGCTGGGTCAATGAATGGCAACTTATTGGTTTTTCCAACATTGATAGCTCCTTTTGAAGGACAGATTCTTGTACAAGTCATACAGCCAATGCACTGGTCTTGGTCAATGCAAAGGGTCTTTCCTTCCTTAACTGTTTTTGGAAGTATTTCCCCATACTTTATTGCATCTGTAGGGCAAGCTCTAAAACAGTAACCGCAACGGATACACTTATCCTCATCAATTTCACTATGCATCTCCTCTCCACCAGTGGATTTCAAGTGGATAGCTCCAGATTTGCATGCATTTACACATGCACCGCAAGCTCTGCATAATTTCTTATTGATGTTTGGAACATTTTCACGAATAGGTTCAGACAAAGTCTTTTTAATGTGAATTGCATCATAAGGACAAGCATTAGTACATAGAACACATCCAAAGCAGTTTTCATCCAATTTAATGAATTTAGTATCTGGATCCAAATAGACTGAATCGATAGGACAAGCCTTTAGGCAAGGTTTGTCTCTGCAATGGATACATTTTTCATCATCTATTTCATACTCAATATGAACTTCACGTAATGGTTTTGGAATTGGGTTAACGCTTACCATCTAATGCCCCCATAATTGTGAATAAAAGAGAACCATATTAAGCCCTCCTTTCTGCAAGTTGAGAAGCCTTTACGGAAATATGAATAACTTCTTCATCATTATCATTAGTGTCTAAATTGAATTTAGCAAAGTAATATTTAATAACTGAGAAAGGACATGTCTGATAACAGATACTGCACCTTAAGCATTTATCCTTATCTCTAACTATGGTGTCCTTATCATAATCGAATGAGATGGCGCCTGTAGGACAGTCAGGAATACACATTTGACACTTTTGACACTTATCTCCATCCCATGTAATAATCCTAATGTTTAATCTATTGATTGCATCCTCTAAGACTTCATGAACCACTTCTTTATCATTTAAAATGGTTAAAGCCTCATCATAAATAGGTTTAAACTTCAATTCATCAAGGTAAAGTCTGTCAGTACCTATCTCAACCAGTTTATCTTGCTTGGATTCTATATAATCCTCAAGAGT
The DNA here is from genome assembly GCA_946611495.1 of uncultured Methanobrevibacter sp. GTDB lineage: Archaea > Methanobacteriota > Methanobacteria > Methanobacteriales > Methanobacteriaceae > Methanobrevibacter. Next base: position 8,594 of record CAMODR010000019.1, read on the forward strand.
ATTGACTGCCAAATTAATGATTTTCTTTTGCTCTTCAAGGTTGTTGACAAAGACTCCCTTCATAGCGCCCTTAACAGGACATGTCTCTAAGCATTTGCCACAGGAAATACATTTGGATTGGTTTACTACAACCCTATCATCAATCTCTTCAATTGCCCCAACTTCACATGCATCCATACACTTGTGACATCTGATGCATAAGTAATCATCAACAATATATTTTCTTTTAGATGGAATAATATTAAACTCTTCACGAATAAAGTGATTTTCACCACATTCCAATGTTTTTGGAGTTGAAGGGCAAACTTCAGCACAGAAACCGCATCTAATACATGAAGACTTATTGATTACAGGGTAAATTAGGCCTATGGATTCCTCATTATCAGAATCCCTAATCAGCTTTATTGCATTTGGTGATGGACAGGAAGCAGTACATGAACCGCATCCAATACAGTTCTCCTTAATAACAGTTGGAAAATCTCTGAACCTGTCTGGCTTTTGAGCCAAGTCTTCTCTAGATTTAGCGTCAAAGAATCCATCAATCCATGCTTTCCTAGCAAACTCATAAATATACCAAATTATAGAGGACACTTATCTCACCTCAAAAAAATCTTTGGCAATGATAATTACTGACACTTATTTCACCTCAAAGAAATCTTTGGTGGTTGATTTACCAGTGTCAATGTCTGTAATAGCCACTCTTTCAGCACAAGCAATACAAGGATCTGAAGATGCGTAAGTTGCTACAGCATCAGCTACAGTAGCCACATCCTTTAGCATATATCTTGCACATGAGTCGATATTCATAATACTTGGAGTCCTTATGGAAATATTCTTAATAAGATTTCCATTGGTTTCAATCATGTAACGGACCTCTCCACGAGGTGCCTCATTACTCCATTGACCATATCCTGAAGCAATCTCTACAGGAACTCTTATGTCCCCTTCAGGAATATTATTTATAGCTTGTCTAATTAAATCAATTGATTGCTCCACTTCATAAAGCCTATTTAAAGTACGGGCATAATTATCTCCCTCTTTTCTCCAGATAGGCTTAAATTCAAGTTCATCCCTATAGGTAGGATGCTGTTGTCTATAATCATATTTTATTCCAGATGCCCTTCCGATAGGACCTACAGCATGACCTTTAATAGCCTCTTCCTTAGTCATGACTCCAACACCTTTTGCCCTTAAAGCAACAATAGGTGCCTCTTCAAACAATGCAATATGCCTATCAAAGCCATCTTCAATTATCTTAAGGTTTTCCAAGATTGCATCGAAGTGCTTTTGCTCTGCATCCATTCTCACTCCTCCAACAACATTCCAACCAAGATTGACCCTATTACCAGTCAACAATTCAAGAGAATCCATTGCATATTCCCTTAAGGCAAGAACATGCATAAACAATGTCTCATGGTCAAGAGTCTTGAAGAAAGTGGAATTAGCCAATAAATGAGATTGGATTCTGTCCAATTCATTTGTAATGACCCTTAAGTATTGTGCTCTTAATGGTGCTTGAACGCCTGAAATAAGCTCTAAAGTTTCTGCAAAGGACTGTGTATGCTCATATGAACAGATACCGCATATCCTTTCTGATAAGTAAATGCATTTCTGCCAAGTCTTACCTTCCATAATCTTTTCTATACCTCTGTGAACATAACCATAGTCGATTTCTGCCTTAATGACTTTTTCACCTTGAGTCTTAAGCTTAAGCCTTAATGGTTCCTTTAAACCTGGGTGAATTGGTCCGATTGGTAATATCATAATATCTGACTCCGCATTTACTTTAATATAAATATAATTTCTTAATTAATCCTCACGACTGTCTTGAGCTCTTCCTTTAGCAGCAAGTGCTCCTGGAGCTACAGTCAATACTGCCTCTAAAATTTCACTAGGTCTTGGAGGACATCCTGGAATCGCTGCATCAACAGGGATAAAGTCAGAAACAGGAGCAAGAACTCTTCCTCCTTCCTGTGCAAATACATCTCCAGATTGAGGGCAGTTTCCTACTGCTACAACTATTTTAGGCTCTGGAGTTTTTGCATAGATCCTTCTTAAATTGTCTCTCCATTGTTCTGTAACTGCTCCAGTTACTAAAAGAACATCAGCTTCACGAGGATTGTTGTGAACATAGATACCGTACTGTTCAAGATCGTAACGAGGAGATAAAAGTGCAACTAGCTCTACATCACAGCCATTACATCCTCCACAGTTTACAATACAAACATGAATTGAACTTTTTCTTACAATATCTTTAAGTCTTTTAAGCATTTTAATTACCTTTTAACTAATTCTAATGTTCTTTTTTAATAATTTAATAAATAT
>CAMODR010000020.1 GCA_946611495.1 uncultured Methanobrevibacter sp.
TAAAATCATGCTATTTTAAGATTCTAGCTAAAATCATGCTATTTTAAGAATATGGCTTTAATATTCTATTTTGAGAATGCAGGTAAAATTATGCTTCTTTCACCATCAGCCTCAAATTCTCTTAATGCACCTTTAGCGATACATTTTCTAGGATGTTCAAAGTCGAAGGATAAATTCTTATCAGCAAATGCAATTTTAATTAATGGGTTTACACAGAATGCGTCTCCTCTTGCAGCGTGTGGTGCTTGAGCGATTCCAGCATATTCTGGTTGGTGTCCCACATTCATTGCATAGTTAGGATAGTTTGGTCCTCTTAGTTCATGGATCAATCCTTCATCACTTCTAATGGATAATGAGTTAGCTGCTCCACATTGGTCCTGCAAGTCATAACCATAGAATCCTAATCTGCTGTGGGCTTCCTTATGTTCAATCATACTGAGGTACCAACCGTTCACTCCAGCATTTGAGTTTCCTGTTGCGAATGCTACGGAACATCCTGCAGCAGCAGAAATTACTGATGCTCTTTGAGAACCTCCGAAATGGTCTTCAAGTAATGTTGGGATTTCATATTGTTCTAATCCGTAAATTGTGACTTCAGTAGCAATATCCTTCACATTATCGAAATTAGCTTCCGCTTGACACATTCCATAATTTTCCTCTACATAATCTTTTCCATAGTAAATGAAATCATCCAATATATCATCAGTATAAGTTGCACTTGCGTATTGGGTGAAACCTACACCTCCAGACATGTATGAACCTAACCATACTTGGTCGTATAATGTTGCTGCTCCACCAATTACTTCTAATGTGATTTCGGCAGGGTCCTTACTGATTCTTGATGTTTGAATCATATCAGCAAATATTCCAAATGGAACTCCACCAGGTTCATTAGCTCCTCTTGCACGTCTTGCAGGTAATATTGCTGCCATACCAATTACGTCTGCGTGTTTAGCAGCATATGAAAAGTCTGCAATCGCTGCTTCTCCAGCACATAAGCTGTATGCAGTAATGAAACTCATACCAATTTGCATAGCTGACCATCGAGATACGGTACCACCATCACAAGCTCTAACAACTAATGTTGGTACTCTACTAACTTGATAAGTCTTGTTTCCAACATATTCCTTAAGCATTTCAGCTTGCTCTTCAGGGAATTCCTTGTTGATATCAATCAATACTCTTTTATCGAGTTCATCAGCTAATTCATCATTTCCAGTGAAGATTTTTGCGTAACAGTCTGATGCAAGTCCTGGGTGCACTTCCACCATGTGTTCTTGAACTACAGCTCCTCCAGGAAGTGCATGGTTAATTGTTTCCATATATTCATTGATTGTTTCCGGAGTAACCTCTACACCTAACCTTTCTTGCAATACTGAATGTGCTGTATCCATACCTACAATTACAGTTCTTTTTATATCATCCACTAATTGTTGGATAGCAGCATTGTTACAGAAGTGTAAGTCGTCTCCTTCAACATAATCTTCAGTACCTGATATCTTATAACTCATTAATTGTCTTTGTCCTAAAGGCACACCAATGTCAGGGTTATAAAAAGGCATGTTGTCTCTTTTTTTAGCTAAGTCATTTGCAGCATCAAAAAATTCTCTTTTACGGGCAGATTGTTTCCACCCATCAAAACAGTAAAAACTGGTTTGTTGGTTTTCTTGGTCTTCACCTTTAAATTTTTTAGTTAATGCATCTAGAAAACGTTTATTTTCCAGTTTTTCTCCTTTTGCCATTAGTCATCACCTAATCTCTTTTTTAAATCGTTTTTAAATACATTTAATCCAAAACCACCTTCAGTACGGGAAGTGTGTATATTTTCCACTACTTCTACAAGTTCTTTATCGGTTCTTAAACCGATGTTATCTTCCCTATAAATTGTAGTGATTTCATTAAGATAATCTTCTGGAAGTGGCTCTCCAACGTCTACACCTTCGTCAAGAAGACGACCTACTTGGTCCTTAATGTACATGACATGGCCTGTTTCCTCATCAAAAATGTATCTTTGCAATCCATCAAACATCAATCCATTTTCGTCTAGCCTTAATGAGTGTCCATGCACTGTTGCACCTCTCATACCTGACCTTGCTGGATCAAACATATCTGTTTCAACTAACTCTTTGGAAATTTTTTCCAAGTCAGACTCTCTTATTTCAATAACTTGTCTTCCAGATAATGTTCCTGTATCTACTCCTCTGTATCTCCACATGTAAGTCCTTGCTCTGTCATATGGTTGTGCAGGAGCGTTATACATGGAATCTGCAAATTGAATATATCTTACACGAATTCCTTCTTTAGCTCCGTGAATAGGTTCAACTAATTCTCTTACAGGGTCTTCATTCAAGTCCATTTCGTCTAATGGAGGGTGTACTTTTTTATAGTCTTGTCCAGGGTTTCTATGTCCTAAAATGTTTACAAGCCCTTCATCGGAAATTTCTCTGATAACTTTTAATTTATGTTCAGGGTTCATATGCTTTCTTCTATTTTCAGCAATTCTTGTTTCTCCTGGACAAAATTGAGCATTATATGTCATTTTTTCACCTTAAATCATATTTATTGTGTCGGAACTACGAGCGTTTGAATCAACCATGCCCACATATCTGTCATCTATAGCACTTTCAAAGTTAGTGCCATATTTTAAGTAATCACTTACAGTGGTTTGAGTTTTAGTGAAAATACCAATCATTAAAATATATTTGCAAGGCAAAGTTTCATCAAGTATTGTTTCAATAGACTCCATAATTTCATTTAATAGTTTTACATCGACAGTTAAAATTATCTCTCCAATGAGTAATCTTAAATCAATATTTTGATTCTTGATTTTGATGCTTTTTCTATATTGGTGGTTCACTGGTGTTCCTCTTGCAGGTCCATAGTAAACAGTTTTTGGTAATGAAGGACCATGTACTATCCCTCTTATGAGTCCATCAAGTTCAAAAATTTTATTTAATACTTTTTCAGCAGTTTCTGGCTTCAGAAATCTATGAGGAAATATTTTTATGTCAATGATTTCACATTTTTCCTCTTCAGTATTAAGCTTATTTTCTTCAGTGCTCATTATTTCCCCTTAAATCTCTTCTTTAATTTTTCCTGCACCTTCTGCTACAAATTTAATAGGTTCCCTTAATGTGTCAATGGTACTGTATACTGTACCAATCAATCCAGAGGTTCTTTCAACTGAAAACATTTGTGTTCCAGCATCCAAACACATAGCCACTGCTGCACAAGGTATTGCATAACCTTTACTGTGTCTTGTAACTACGTGGTTTCCGTGGAAAGTACCTGGACCTCCTCCACCATAAATAGAGTGGGAGAAGAAACTAAATCCTACACCTACACCTTCGGTTCTACCATAGTCTACACCAGGCAATCCAGTTTCATATTCAAGGATGTCATTGTAATAAAGTACAGTTGAAGCTACTGCTTGAGCTGCTCTTGCAGCACCACAGTTAACAATGTTTGCTGCTAATAATCCTGCTGCAGCATATGCGTTCCATAATGCCCAGTCTACAGGTTCATACATGTCATATCCAGAGTTCATTTTTTTAGCAACTCTAATGACTCCATCTTCTACAGCTCTGCCTACAAGAGTTTGAATTACAGTACCTACACTTCCTTTACCATTTTCCTTAACTAAATCATAAACTAGGTTGTTTGCATTTAATCCTTGGAATGCTAATCCTAATAAATGGCTACGTTCATAAGCTCCAGTTGCGTCTCCAGTTTCAAACATTGCAGTCTGTTCCATAATTGAAGATAATGCAGCTGCATTTAAAGTATTTTTATTTGTAATAGCGACTACGTGGTTTGCCATAACGTTCCTAAGACCATATCCTAATCCTTCAAAAAGTACTGGAGGTCCTAAGATTGCACTTATGTTTCCACCGCTTAAGTCGATTGTTTGAGGATAGGATCCCATAACTGCAGTTTTCACTGTTGATGCATCAAATATGCTGACATCAAATGTGTCAATAATTGATTGTGTTACTGCTGCCCCTGTCACTAATGAGGATACAGTATAATCTCCTGCCATCTTTATTCTTTCATTAGGGACTTGGACTAAAAGTTGGTTTCCACCATTGATTAATGAAACTTCAGTGTCATCCTTGTCACTGATTCTTACCATTTTTCTAATTTTGTCTGCAAGTATATCTGCATTTTCAGTAATTGGTAAATCTAATTCACGTCCAGGGATAAATCTTCCTTTTCCTCCTAATGCTCCAGTTTTAAGCCCTTTTTCTATCCCACTTAAGTTTACTGCAACAGATCTTTTAATGTTATAAATAATATTTGCAATTGCAGGATTTCTCATAGGGCTTATTGCTTCTAATGGGACATCAGATTCTAATAGTTTACCATTAAAATCGTATAAATCTATCTTGTCATCATATATTGGCATTTTTGCACCTTAAATTTTTTTTAAAAATAAATATAGAGAAATTTTAAAGAATTGATTTTATTCAAGCAAAACTCTTTTAATGAATTTGGTATAATTTTTCACTATATTTTCGTTAGAATCTTTATCGTGTTTAAGACTAATTTTGATAATTTTAAATGTTTCCATCAGTCAATCAGATATCTTAACAACCTTTTTGTGAATTTTGTTTGTGAATTTTGTTTGTGAATTTTGTTTGTGAATTTTGCAGTGTGTTTTGTCGAATTTAAATCAGGATATCATTAAAAATTTCTCTATGGTTTTTATAACTTTTTACAAATCCTTTAATTATTTGAAGTAGAACTAAATTTAAAATGGATTGGAAAAAGCTATAATTATTTATAAATGTTTATCAAGATTGAATTTATAAAGATTATATTTTGAAAATTAAAATATTGTTTTTTAAACATATTTAATCTTCAATTTTCCCATTTTTTAATAAAAATGTTTTTTATTTAAAAACATTTATTTTCATTAGTTCTAATTTAATTTAAAAGGATTTTCACTGTAAAAAGGCATATAAAAACAATATTTATTGATTATTTTTATTAAATAATCATTTGTTTATATTAAGTAATACATATATATACTTTTTTATTACTGAAATTTTTTTATAAATTTCTTATTTTTATCCTTTTTAGTTTTAAGTTTTTTAAAGTTCATTTTTATCTTTTATAAGATTATTTATGCTTATTTAGAAGAAATAAGTTGATTTAAATTATTTTTTATATTTATTAAAATTTTATTTAATTTATTTAAATTTAATTAATTTTTCTTAATTTTCTTTTTAATATTTAATTTATCTTTATAATTTAAAAATAAATTCTAAATAAACTTATTTTTTATTTCAGAACTCAATCTATTTCAATTTTATTTTTTTATTTGAAATTTTAGATAATTTTTAATAAGTAATACTTTTTTTATATTTTGTATTACTAATTTTTTATAAAAGAATTTTTTTATTTTTTCTGATTTTATTATTCCATAAAAGAATTTGAAAAATTATTTCTTTTTTTATGGGAAATATAATTTATTTGTGGATTTTGTTAGTGAATTTTGTTAGTGAATTTTGTTAGTGAATTTTGTTTTGAATTTTGATCAAGCTTTTATTTTTATGGTGAATTAGAGGGCAATTAATATTTACAAAAGGTTTAATAAATTGAATTAAAAAATAAGAATTAAAAATTTAAAATGGGGATTATGAAAAGAATATAATTATTTTATTGTTTTAAAAAGATAATTGAATTAAAAATAATTGAATTAAAAATAATTTAATTAAATAATTTAATTAAATAATTTAATTAAATAATTAATTAAATATTTGAATTTACGATAATTTGATGAAAGATAAATGGATAAGATATGTTAAAACAATATTAATAAAAACAATATTAATAAATAAACATTATATTAAATTAGCATAATTAACATTATTGTTCTATAGTTATGTTGCCAAGGATTATGTCATTTCCATCAAGTACATTAACTCTATGGCTTCCACATTCTGGACATAGGACCATAGGAATCATCTCTTTATCAATTTTATCTATTTGCCCGTTAAAATCACAGTTGTAACATTTGATACTGGCATCAGTTTCATTTATATATAAATTTGCATTTTCAGCTATTGTGCCTTTAGATAATATATTAAAAATAAAATTCAATTGATCCTCTGTAATCTGATTTAGCTTTCCTATTTCAACATTGATTTCGGTAATTTTTTGTGCATTATACTCTTCAGCGGTTTCTAAGGATAAGTTAAGAATATTTTGCACTATAGTTGCCTTATGCATAAAATACTCCCTATATATTTTTAAATAAGAGTAAAAGATTAAATATGAATTAATAGTTATAAATTAAATTGTAGCTGGCTATTTAAAAACAAAAACTCACATTTAACATCTTTAAACTCTTAAATTTTACTCTATTTATTAGTTTTTTAAATAATTTCATATATTTATTTTATCCAGGAAAATATATGAATACACAATTGCTTGGCATACAATTGCAAGGGATGATTATTGTTTTAATAATCAATTCATAGTTAATAGTAATAATTATATAAAGTTTTTTATTACTATCATTTTTTTTAAATTTAATGAGATGTATTTATTTGAATTAAAAGCTTTATTTTTAGCTTAATTTTTTAAATATGCTTTATTTAACTCTTATTTTTTAATAATGCTTGTTATTTGTATTTTTTATAATTTGTTAAAAATCTTATAAAATGGTGGAAAATAAGTTATATTATTAAATAATTTTTAAAATAGTTTTATTTTTTAAAATTTTAATTTTTTAAACTAATAATAACTATTTACTTTATATTTATCTATAAATTTATTTTTAATTGAATATAATTTATTTAAAATTTTTGTAATACTTTTTTATAAATTTTTATTACAAATTTTTTATAAAAAAATTTTTTTTAAAAAAATATTTTTATTCTTTTATAAAAGAATATTAATACTAATTTTAAAAAAAGTATTACTTAATACTAATTTTAAAAAAAGTATTACTAATTTTTAGATTTTATCTAATTAAAATTATATATGAAAAAATATTTTATTTGCCTTTAATTTCTAAAATTATTTTTTATATTTCTTTATTTTCATAAAAAAATCCTAAAAATTAAGTAAATTTTTATTTAATCTTTTTAGAATAAATTTTATTTTTGTTATGGTTATTACTATTGTGTATTAAAGTTAATTTTATCCTTTAAATTGAATTCAATATCATAAAAAGTTTTAATTTTTAAAAATACAAATAATTTATCTTTATTTTTTTAATTTAACCATTGTTTTATATCTGAAAATATGCAAATTTTTCAAAAACTTTATATGAGTATTACTAATTATATAAAAAGTGTTATTGATAACTTTATCGAATAACATGTTTCTTTATTTTTATTGATTTAGGTATTTTCGCGTAATTAATAGGATAAAGAAAAAAATAGAGAATAAATTTCCTAATTTAAGTTTTTATATTGTGCTGCCTATCTATTGGACTTGGGATGGCTTTGATATGAATTTTTAAATTTGGAAAAATTTTGGAGATTGATATTTTATGTTAGACATAAAACATACAATATGTCCTTCATGTTCTGTAGGATGCGGTTTAAACATTGTTTCAAAAGATGGAGCAGTTGTTGGAACCTACCCATATAAGAGACATCCTATAAACGAAGGTAAAAATTGTTTAAATGGTCGAGATTCCATATTGCAATTTGAAGATTCAATTGAGAAGGCTTCTTTTGTAAAAAACAATGAACTTGAGGAATCTGATAACGCATCTGTAATCAAAGCGATTAAAGATCAGTTAGCTTCCATTGATGCTAGTGATTTAGCTATCATCTGTTCTGGAAACAATACAAATGAAGAGCTTGATAAGATCATTGAATTTGCGAATGCATATGGATGTGAAAAAATAGGATTTTATGGATCTAATTTCCCTAATTTTTCAGGTGAACTCGCAAGCTATGATGATATAAATAAAGCAAGCACTGTCCTTGTTATTGGAGACATTTATAGAGAAAATCCTTTATTGGCTAGAAGAGTTGTATTATCTAAGGAGAATGGCGGAAAACTCATCAATATTGATGATGTGGAAAAATCCATCACTTCCCTAAATGCAGATGATTTCATTCAATTCACTGATGACTTTAATGACAAAGTCGCTAGCGTTAAGGATCAACTAGATGAAAACTCTGTTATTATCGTTAACAAATTATCTAGTAAAGATGACTTTGCGGTTATAGAAGAATTATCTAAAGAAAGCAATGCAAAGTTATTGCCTGTTTTCAATGCTCCTAACACTAAAGGTGCTATGAACAGATTAGATTCATTAGATTGCGATGAGATTAGGAACATTATTGACGACTCTAAAGTACTTATTGTTGTTAAGGATAACTTATTAGATTACTTATCTGAAGATGACATTAAAGGAAAAAGCTTTATTGTAAATATTTCTAATGAGAAAAATCGTTTCGCTGAACTTTCAGATATTGTCCTTCCAGGAAAGTCCTGGGCTGAAAAGGAAGGAACTTTCACAAACTGTGAAGGTTTGGAACAAAGTTTCATCATATCTGCAGAATGTGATAATGATAATCTAAGTGAAATAGAAATATTCGATGAGCTTGCTTAATATCGGTGATATCATGAGTGACAAATTTATTCTTGCTAAAAGTAAAGAAAATGAAATAACTGATAGCGGAGCATGTGGAGGAGCAGTAAGTTCTATTTTTCAATATTTATTAAGTAATGATATAGTTGACGGTGTATTAACTCTTAATAAAGGTGACGATGTATACGATGGTGTTCCAAGACTTTTGACTGATGCAAGTGAAGTCATTGAAACCTGTGGCTCATTGCATTGTGCACCTACAATGGTTGGAGATTTAATTTCCGATTATTTGGCTGATGAAAAAATAGCAGTGGCAGTTAAACCTTGTGATGCAAAAGCTATTAATGAATTGGTAAAAAGACACAGAATTGACGGAGATAAAATTTTCACTATCGGTTTAAACTGTGGAGGTACAGTTAGACCTGAAGTTGCACAGGAAATGATAGAGAAATTTTATGAAGTTGACCCATCCAGAGTCGTAAAGGAAGAGATTGATAAAGGTAAATTCATCATTGAACTTGACGATGGTGAAGAGATTGGAATCAAGATTGATGACTTGGAAGAAGAAGGTTACGGACGTCGTGATAATTGTCAAAGATGTGAACTTAAGGTTCCACGTAATGCTGACATATCATGTGGTAACTGGGGTTCTGAACCTGGTTGGACCTTTGTTGAAATCAACACTGAAAAAGGTCAAGAACTAATTGACGGAGCTGTATCCGGAGGATTTATTGAAACTAAAGCCCCTTCAGAAAAAGCAATGGAAATTAGGGATAAGGTTGAAAACATCATGATTAACATGGGTAAAAAGTCCACAGCAAAACAATTGGATACTGAAGCCTTAACTATCGAAGAGTGGGAAAATCAGTGGAATAAATGTATAAAATGTTTTGCATGCCGTGATATTTGCCCTATCTGTTGGTGTAATGAATGTGAACTTGAAAAGCCTTATTTCAAGGATGATAAGCAAGCACCTCCTGATCCTTTAGGATTCCATGGTGTAAGATTATCTCATATGAGTCCAAGCTGTGTAAATTGTGGTCAATGTGATGACGTATGTCCAATGGAAATTCCAGTATCTAAGTTATTCCATAAGTTACAAGTTAAGTATCAGGATGAAACTGGATATGTTGCTGGTATTGGCGATGAAAAGCCTCCATTATACAGTCCACAAAAAGAGAACTTTTAATTGGAGATGAATATTATGGCAGAAGATGTTAAAATTGTAGGTTTTTGTTGTAATTGGTGTTGTTATGGTGGTGCTGATACTGCAGGTACTGCACGTATGCAATATCCTCCAAATGTTAGAATTATAAGAGTAATGTGTTCTGGAAGAATCAATCCTTCTATGATCTTCAAGGCATTTAAAGAAGGCGCTGATGGTGTTTTCGTAGGCGGTTGTCACATTGGTGACTGTCACTATGATGCTGGTAATTACAAATGGAATAGAAGAGCATTGATGACTAAGGATATCATAGAAGAATTTGGAATCAATAAGGAAAGATTCAGATTTGAATGGATTTCCGCTTCTGAAGGAGAAAAATTCCAAAGAACTATGAAAGAATTTTATAATACCATTAGTCAACTTGGACCAAGAAATAAATAATTAGACTGTTGAACAATTGAAAAATATAAATTTTTAAAAAAAGATTTTGTATTAAGTTTTTTTAAATAAAAAATTTAGCTATATATACTTCTAAGAAAGAAGTTAGACCATATTATTGTATCTAATTCCAAAAAAAAAACAACAAAACATTAAAAAAAGTTATTCTCTAAATTTCAGATAAAAAGAAGATTTAATAATTCAAATCAAATCAATCAATAATTTAAATTATATTTCAAATCATCTATAATATTCGGCCAATATTATATAAATTTAATTTAAATTTTATTAAATCTTCTCAAATCCCAATTAAAATTATTTTAGCTCATAATTAAATCTTAATTTGAATTTTATTCATTTTTTGATTTAATTATTTATTTTAATTGGGTTTTATTAAATATTTATATTTAATAAAAATGAGTTTTTTATAGTTATATAATAATTATTCTTCGAGCATTATATAATACTATTTATTAATTTTTTTAAATTTTGTATTACTTTTCACGTGTTTCTCTTTTTTTATATTAACTTTTTTGATTATTTTCTAAATTTTTATTTTCATATCATAACTTATTTTCATATCATAACTTATTTTCATATC
>CAMODR010000021.1 GCA_946611495.1 uncultured Methanobrevibacter sp.
TATTTTCCTTTTCCTCATGCAAGAGACCAGCAGCTTGAGACAATCTCTGAAATATATGAGGCAATAGAAAAAGGATATAAGTACATTGTACTTGAGGCAGGAACTGGAACAGGCAAATCTGCTATTGCAGCTACTTTAGCTATGCTTTATAATGATGCATATGTCTTAACAATGACTAAACAGCTTCAAAAGCAGTATACAAAGGATTTTGAAGATTATGACTTTGCTCTTGTTAAGGGAAGGTCTAACTTTGACTGCCTAAAGTATGCAGAAGAAGCGATTGAAGAGAATTGCGATATGGGAAGATGTGTCCTTGAGGGACATAAGTGCGATTATAAGGTAAACCAATTCAATTTCTTTAAGCATGAGAGAGAAGAGTGCTGTCCTTATTTTTATCAAAAGGCTATTGCATTAAATTCTGAAATAGTCATTACAAACTATTCCTATCTTTTTGCAGAGCTTAATTACAACAATGACTTTAAGTCAAAGAAGCTATTAATCTGTGATGAGGCCCATAACTTAGAAAGCAAAATCATGGATCTTATATCACTTGAGTTTACAAGGCGCCAACTAAAGGAGGAAGTTGGAATAAACCTTTCTAAAAAGGCAATTGAGGACTTGAATGCAAAAGGCCCCCAATCCTGGATAGAATTCATTAAAAGAGTCCAAGATAAGTATGGTGAAAAAAGCAAGGAGACTAAAAAGGCTCTTAAAAAGCGAAAAAGTCTTACTCTAAACAGAAGGTCTGAAAATCTAAAGAGAAGAATAGATGATTTCAAGAGATTTTCAAATTATATTGCAATAGATCCTGAAAACTGGATTGTCGATTATGATCCATATAGCCAAAAGCTTGCATTTAAGCCTATTAAAGTGGATAAGTATGCAGAAGAGGTTTTGCTTAAGCATGCTGATGTATGCCTATTTATGAGCGGAACTATTCTTAATCCTCATAAGTTTGCAAAATGGTTAGGGATAGATAATGAGGAACTTTATGCAATTAGGCGAAAATCTCCATTTGACATCAGAAGGAATCCTATCAAGACTTTTACCGGATTTGACATGACCTATAGGAATCTGCCGACTTCAGCTAGAAAGTCTGTCCCTATAATTAAAGAAATCCTTGAAAAGCATAGCGGCGAGAAGGGAATTATCCATACTGTAAGCTACAAATGCAAAGAATTTCTAATGAAAGAATTAAACGATCCTCGTTTAGTTGACCATGAAACCCATAATAGGGAAAAGGTTTTAGAGGATTTTAAAAAGTCAGATAAGCCTTTGGTTCTTATAAGTCCCTCTATGAATGAGGGGGTTGACCTTCCAGGAGATGAGTGCAGATTCCAGATAATCTATAAGATTCCATATCCTAACATTTCAGATAAGCAAACCAATGTAAGAAGAAAAAAGGAAAGGATTTGGTATGACTATCAGACTGCCATAAACCTTGTTCAAACTTATGGGCGAGGAATGAGGTCAGAGGATGATTATTGCAAGACTTACTTTATTGATTCTCGGATAAATCATTATATTAAAAGGGATAGTGCTAGAAATAATTTGATTCCGGACTTCTTTAAGGAAGCTATTGATATTGAACCTGTTCGAAAGGAAAATAAAAAATCTAAAGTTGATTTGTCCAAATCTTCTGCTTCAGTTAGTAAAAAACCTAAAGAAAAAGAATTAAAAAGCAGTAAAATTAAACATAATGAAACTTCCAGCAGAACTAATTCAAATGCTAATCCTACTTCAAGCAATTCTAAAGAAAAGAAAAGGAAATATAAAAAGTCAGATATTAAATTTAAGTATTCCTTAATAAAAGAGGGAAAAGTCTTAGCAAAAGCAAGCGAAGAAGAAGCAATATCCTTCTATAAGTCATTATTATTGCACAAATATTTTAAAAACGATTATTATCCTTATAGAAAGCTTGTAGTTCTTTATAAGAAGACAAAGGATTATGAAAATGAGTTGGCATTGATCAAGTTCTTCTTCAAAAGAGGAATCCATTGCCCTCGACGTTACTATTTCTGGTTTTTAAATAAGCTTGTGAAGCTATCAAAAATGGGTTTGATAAGCAAAGATGAAATAAGGGATATAGAAAAGCAATATATGGCTAATGGATTTAAAAATAAGTCTATTCAAGATAATTCCATGATAATTGCTGATAGAATAGAGAATTACTATGGTGATATTTTTGTATTGAGCGAGCAAAAGTTCAACAATAGACTAAAGTATAGGGAAATCCTTGAGGAAGGAAAATACTTTGAGAATACAGGTGATTATGAAAGGGCTATATCTTTGTATTCAGAAGCTATTTTTGATAGGAAGTTCAATAACTATTCATTCTATCAGAGGATCTGCTTTTCTCTTGAGGAGCTAGGTGATTATGAAAGGGAATTGGTTTATATAAATTCCTATTTTGAAAATGATAATATAAATAAGACTAAAACAAGTGAGAAATGGTTTAATAAAAGATTGAAAAAGGTTAATTCTAAATTAGGGCTTTCTTAATTATTTCTGATTAACTTGATTCTTTTTTACTTTTAGTTATCTTTTTTTATTTATTATTTCTCTAATGTTTTTATTTTCAAAATTTTTAAATTTTTATAATTTTTATTTTTTCTTTTATATTAATTTTCAGTAATTTTTCTTATTTTTTCATATTTTTATTATTAATTTTTCAATAATTTTGTTATTTTTTTTCAAAAAAAGTAGTGTACTATAAAAAATATGTCGTGTTCTAAAATTTTAGAACAAATATTTATATATGATGAAGTACATAGTAATATTGTAGTTAAAAAGGTTTTATAATTTGATTAAAATATATATTTTTAATCTAATTTGTAAAAAATAAATATATTTTAAGGTTAATTTGAAAAATAACTATATTTTTATTATTATTTTTTAATTTTAATAAAAATAATAATTATTTTTTAATTGAATTTTTTTATATTTTTATTTTTTATAACTTTTTAGTCAATGTCATTTTTTAAAAATGACAACCTTTATATACTATCATGAACATAGTATTATTGTAGTTAAAAAACAAAATTGTTTGGAAAACTATCGTAAAGGGGGTGATAAGGAAATTGGTTATTTGGGGGTGAATAACCAATATTTTCCTTATTGCTTATTTTATTATAAAACCATTATTTGCACTATACGTTCAGCATGAAAATTAAAAAATTGCATTCATAAAGCGTAATTAATCAAATCCATATATCATCGCTTTTAAAGCATTTATAATTTTTGTTGATAAGGTTTAAGATCTATTAATTTGTACAGCAATAATTGGGAGGCTAATAAAATGGGAAAGATTCAAAACAGAAAAGAGGCATTAGAAAAAAGAGACCAAATAGAAAAATTGCAAAGAGAGTCCTTAGATGATAATGAGGACATTGACTGGTTTGGAAAAATTGAAGAGGTAGTTATGGAAGATGACTACTGCATGTACCAAATAGGAAAGTATTCCAAGCTATCAAAATATTTCTATGATGACTTTGAGGAATACTCTAAGGATTATGGTGAAGAAGATCCTTTAATCCTTTGCTTTGAGGAAATCATATCTTATTTATCAAATATTGTAATTGGAGACTTTGATGATACAATCAAGGAAGAATGCATAGGAAACGGAGGAATAGTTGAAGTCAATGGATTAGGCTTCCATCCAGTATCTAGGATAAGTGTGGCTGATGTTGGTGGGGAAAGCTTTGTATATCTCTATGATGATAATGACTTAATTGCTAAAATTCCATTTATGGATATAACCAGCTATAAGGTAACAAATCTTGAGGATAATAATTATTAATCTTCTCATTTTTGAAGATTTTTTTATTATTCTTTATTATTGGGGGTGATTTTATTCAAGTAATTATAAATAATGCAGAAGAAAGCATAACAAAAGAAGCAAAAGCACATGGAAATGGCGCTTTAGTATTGGTTCCAAAACGTTGGATCGGCAGAAAGGTTCAAATAACATTATTAGAAGAAGAAAAAACATCTGAAGGGGGTAAAATATGAGCATTTGCATAATTAACATAATAAATAACAATTTGGAGTTCAAGCAGAAGAAAAAGCATTTAAAAAAGGGGGAAAAAGTATGAGTATTTGTATAATTGACATAATAAATAAAGAGAATAATGGGGTTGTTGGAGAAGAAAAAGAGTTTAATCAAAGGTTTGGAAAAAAGGATACACGTAAATCTATCGAAGACCTTGAATATATCGAAAGAATGAAAGCCCGTAAGAATGTTGGTAGGATCATGAAGAGGTTCTCTCCTTCAAACAAAAATGAAATCTATTCCATTGGAGCTAATGGTAAGTTAGTATCTAAACTTAACTGGAGTGCAGATGACTTATTCAATGCTTTGTATAATGGCAGGTCTTCTGTATTCATTCCTTTAGGCAGTTTTGAAAAAATGGGAAGTGGATATTACTATATTGGTGATGGAGATGTGGTATATTCAGACCCTTCATTGTACTCCCATGAAAATGGCCATTTTGGTTTGTTTGTCAATTTGGAGTTAAATCAAATCAAATATGAATATGCCTACTGTGAAAATTATGGTGGTGTTTCCTTAGATGGTGAAAACTGTGATTTTTACACATTGGAAAAACCATCTGAAGAAGATGAATTCGAATTTCAAATATTTAAGGCTTTAAGTGAGTATATGACTTAACTTAAATCTTTATTTAGTATTTATTCGATTATTTATAAGTTTTCATCTTCTTATTTTTTATTTTCATTTTTATGAAATTGGATAAAAATAGCTGATTGTTTCTTGTTTGCTTCGTTCTCGTTCATAATAACTCCTTAATGTTGCTATTTTTATCCAATATTCTAACTTTTTTTTTAGATAATTTTACTGATAAAGTTTTTGCTGTTTTAACAGTAATGGTTTATTTAAGTTTCATATTTCTAATCGGATATGTTTTCTTTAAGTTTACTATTTATTTTGAATATAAAACCTTTAATATTTAGTTAAATATAGTAAACTGCTCTATTATGCCTTAAACTAATTATTTATCATTAATTTTATATATAATCAAATATAAATTATTATTTACAAAAAAACATATGATTTAACTTGTTTTGATAAAAGGGCGGATAAGTAATTGGATGTGTTAAAATGTATTTCTATAAGATAGAATCGATTGGATATGATGGTCATCAGAAAACGATCTACTGTTCAAAAAATCACTATTCTGATGAAGAATTCAAGGAAATTATAAAGAAATCCTATATTGAAACTTGCAAATATATTTCCAAATCAGGAAAGGCCATTTTTGAATTTAACTATAGGCTGGATTTTACAATTTTTGATAGCTTAGATGAAAATGGTGATAATAATCTGCCATTCATTTATTTTGATAATCTGTTGAATGAACACTATGGATTAGTAAATTTAGATGGGTATTTAGACTCTAAGTTGATTTTTGGAACTGATAGTTTCCCTAATGAGAATACACGTGATTTCTATGAAGAAAGAAATAAATATGATTTTGTGGGTTTATCAAAAGATGATTTTAAAGGATACTTTTAAAGATTAAATCAATGATTTGATTTTGGATTTGCATAAACTGTTAAAATATTTGGATAAAGACTTTGTCATTCTTAGAATTTTCTCAAAATTCAGATTATTGTCATTATTTATAAAATTTTAAAAATAGGTTATTTATTTAAATGATTAAAATAAATATGATAACATTAACTAAATTAAATTTTACTATATCAATTAATTCAATTGATTATAATAATTTATTTTTTTTGAGGAATTTTATGAATAAATACATTAAAAAATGGACTGAATCAAGTCTGATCTTAAAGATATTTTGCGGTTTAATTATTGGAGCTATTCTGGGGATTACTGTGCCTCAATATGAATTGATAGGTCTTCCTGGAGAACTTTTTGTAACTGCTTTAAAGGCTATTGCGCCTCTTCTTGTTTTTGTATTAGTGGCATCCGCTTTATCAAAAGCAAGTGATGGAATAGGCCATCGTTTTAAGACAGTAATATTTTTATATTTGTCTTCAACATTTCTATCTGCTATGGTTGCAGTGCTTGGAAGTTACTTATTCCCTGTTAGCATGCACCTTAGAAATGCAAGTGACGTTTCTGCACCTAATGGATTAGGTGAAGTGATAAGCAGTATGCTTTTAAAGGTTTTTGCAAATCCATTGATATCCTTATCTCAAGGAGATTACTTAGGAATATTGTTTTGGGCTGTTATTTTTGGAATCTGCCTAAATAAAATTGCCTCAAGCACTACAGTTACAGTTTTTTCAGATATTGCCGAATCAATTAACCTGGTCGTTAGGATAATTATTCAATTTGCTCCATTTGGTATAATGGGACTTGTATTCAGTGCAGTTTCTGAAAGCGGATTGGATATTTTCATCCAATATGGTCAATTGGTTCTCCTTCTTGTAGTTTGTATTGGATCAGTGGCTTTCATAACTGACCCTCTCATTGCAGCATTAGCATTAAGGCGAAATCCTTATCCTCTTGTTTTAACTTGTCTAAAGGAAAGCGGTGTTACAGCATTCTTTACTAGAAGTTCTGCAGCAAATATACCTGTTAACATGAGGCTTTGTGAAAGATTAGGTCTTGATAGGGACTTCTTCTCAATAAGCATTCCTCTTGGAGCTACAATTAATATGGAAGGGGCAGCTATTACAATTACAATAATGACATTGGCTGTATGTCATACCTTAGGAATTTCAGTTGACTTGCCAACTACAATTGTCTTAAGCATAATTTCCACTTTGGCTGCTTGCGGTTCCTCTGGAGTGGCTGGAGGCTCTCTTCTTCTTATTCCAATGGCATGTTCATTATTTGGAATACCTGCTGATATTTCCATGCAAGCTATTGCAGTAGGTTTTATCATTGGCGTAATTCAGGATTCCTGTGAAACCGCTCTTAACTCTAGTGGAGATGCTCTCTTTTCAGCAACTGCAGAGTATTTTGATAGGGCTAGAAGAGGAGAAGATATGAGATTCTTAGGTGAATTCGCTAAAAACAAATCAAAATAACTGATTTAATCTTTAATTAAATTTTCTTATTTTATTTTTCTTTTTTTATCTTTTTTTCTATTTTTGAAGTTATTAGTATTGTTTTTTTTATTGTTTTTTTTATCTTTTTTCTATTTTTGAAGTTACTTGCATTGTTTTTTTATAGTTTTTTTTAAAGTTATTTTCATATTTTATTTAAGTATTTTATAAATTTCATAAAATTATAAAACTAATAAACTTAATAAATTATATTGAATAAAGAAATCAACAATTAAGGAAACAATACAATGAACTATGAATCAATATTAAAAGATTTAAGACCGTCTCAAGAGGAGATTGACAAGGTAAATAAGACAACAGATAAGGTCATAAGCTTCCTAAATAAAATATGTGAGGAAGAGAATATTCCTGCAGAGGCTTTAGCAGTCGGGTCTGTTGCTAAAAACACTTGGCTCAGCGGAAAATCTGATATTGATATTTTCATTCATTTTCCTAAAACAACTCCTATGGAAGAGCTTAAGGAGAAGGGATTATACTTAGGCTATAAGACAAGTGATGCATTAGATGGAAAGGCATCTGAACATTATGCCTCACACCCTTACTTGACTTCTATCATAGATGGCATAGAAGTTGATATTGTTCCTTGCTATAG
This sequence comes from uncultured Methanobrevibacter sp., assembly GCA_946611495.1. Lineage (GTDB taxonomy): Archaea > Methanobacteriota > Methanobacteria > Methanobacteriales > Methanobacteriaceae > Methanobrevibacter. The sequence continues at coordinate 7,655 of CAMODR010000021.1, forward strand.
GATTAAAGACGGAAGCGAGCTTAAATCTGCTGTAGATAGAACAATTCTCCATACAAAATACATTAAGAAGAATTTATCAAAAGAACAGGAAAGCGAGGTCTTGCTTTTAAAGAAATTTATGGATTCTGTTGGGACATATGGCTCTGAATTTAAGACAGGAGGATTTGCAGGTTATTTATGTGAACTGCTTATTTTAACTTATGGAACATTTGAAAACACCTTAAGGAAAGCTCAAGATTGGAAGTTCCATACAATTATTGATTTGGAAAACTATGGAACATCAGATAATAAGATATTCAAGAATGATCCTTTAGTTTTCATTGACCCTACAGATAAAAACAGGAATGTGGCAGCTGCATTGAGACTTGAGCGAATGCTTGACTTTATCATCGCTTCAAGAAACTTCATTCGATTAATTGATGAGGATTCAAATAATAAAGAAAAAATATTAGAATACTTCAAGCCTTTTGTTAAAGTCAGATTCCAAAATAAATCCAATGGAGAAATAGCAAAGGATATTATAAGTCAATTTAAGGACAGAGAAACCCAAACCCTAATTATAAAATTCCCAATTCCTGAAATGAACGCAGATGCATTGCACCCTCAACTCTTAAAAACAGTTGAATCAATATCCAATAAATTAGACCAAGAGGAATTTTCTGTTTATAGGCATGATTATTGGACTGATGAGGAAAGCATTGTAATATTTATTATTGAGCTTAATGTTTTCAAGCAAAGCAAGTATTATGTTCATGAAGGTCCTAAAGTCTGGAATAGGAAGGCTTTCGATAACTTTTCTAAAAAATGGGAAGATGCTAACCTATATCACAAGGATGAATTTCTTGTATTGGAGAGAGAACGTCAATTTAAGACAGCAAAAGACTTTATAAAATTTATACTTGATGAGAAAAATGTGCATATAATCAAGGTTGGAAAGAATATAAAGAATGCTCTTTGCAATGAGTACGAGCTTAATGAAATTGATCAGTTCTTAGATGACTTGACAAATGTATCTTCAGATGAGAATATTCAATTAGACTTTTTAAATACTTTGGATGACTTGTTAAATCCAGGACAGTATCTAAAAAGGTAATTAAGTAATTGTTCTCATTTTATTTTCTTCTCTTATCTTATTTTATCTTTTCTTTTATTTTCTCTATTTTTCGTTAATTTTTTCATTCTTTTAACTTTTTTTTATTCATTTATTTTAACTTATTTCAGTTATTTTTAAATAATTGTTTAGAATTATATTATAATTGATGAAAACTGATAAGGATTTTAATACACAGGTTTATGATTATGACCGTTTAGGCGACCTTCTTTTTATTTTTCACAAGAATCATAAGAATTATCTCAATAATCTTTTAGCAGAATATGACTTGAATCTTATTCAGGTCTTATGCATCTTAAAGATTGACAGTGAAGATAATTTAAATCAAAAAGACTTGTCTGATAGTTTATATTTAACAAAAGGCGCGATAACAAAGGCTATTAAAAAATTAGAATCAAATAATATTGTTATTCGCGAAAGGTCTAAGGAAGATAAAAGGCATAATGTATTAAGGTTATCTCAAAAGGGAAAGGATTTGCTTCCTATAATTGATGAAATCAATCAGGACTGGGAAAGTCGTATGGGTTTAGATAGTTTGTCTGATGAATTTTTAGAAACATTCAAGCAATTAGCATTCAAGTCTGCTGAATTGAATGATAAGAAGTTAATTTAGCTTTTTTTATTTGCCCTGTCTTTTTTTTTAAAAAATTTATTAAATTAATCATTTCTTCTTTTTTTAATCAAATTAATCTTAATATTTTTTTATTTATTATTTACAAACAATACTTATTTTTTAGTTCATTAGATAAAATAAACTTTATTCAAATTTTATTTAATTTGTTTGAACTTATTCAAATATTATAGAATTATTTAACAATATTTATATATTTTAAAAAATAAAATAGTATACAAGTAAACTATATTATTATGCCTAAAAATTTTCTTTTTTAATTTTTAATTCATTTTTATTATGTCTTATTCATTTTTTCATTTTATTATTTCCTTTTTTTAGGCATATAGGTAGTTTATTGTAAATGAATATTGAGTTAATCGGTGATTTAAATGAGCATTAAAAAAGTAGTAGTAGCTGGTGGAGGAGTATTAGGTAGTCAAATTGCTTATCAATCCGCTTTCTGTGGTTTTGATGTAACTGTATGGCTTAGAAGTGAAGGATCAATTGAAAGGGCTAAGCCTAAATTTGAAAGATTATTGAACATTTACCTCAACACATTAGAAGCCATGAAAAGCGATAAGTCTGCATACTGCAGAGGCTTTACAGACAAGAGTGACCTTAGCGATGAAGAGATTGATGCATTAAAAGAGCAAGCTCAAAAGGCTTATGATAGCTTGACTTTAACAACAAGCTATGAAGAAGCAGCAGATGATGCAGACCTTGTCATTGAAGCTATTGCAGAAGACCCTAATCAAAAAATACCATTTTATGAAGAACTAGCAAAATACCTTCCTGAAAAGACAATTGTTGTAACAAACTCTTCAACCTTGCTTCCAAGCCAATTTGCTGAACACACAGGAAGACCTGAAAAGTATCTTGCATTCCACTTTGCAAATAATATTTGGGCACAAAACACAGCAGAGGTTATGGGACATCCTGGAACTGAACAGGAATACTTTGATACAATTGTTCAATTTGCAGAAGACATAAACATGGTTCCTATTAAGGTATTGAAGGAGCAACCTGGATATGTGCTTAATTCCTTGCTTGTACCATTCCTTTCAGCAGGTCAAGCTTTATGGGCTGAAGGGGTTGCTGACCCTGAAACTATTGATATGACTTGGAGACTTGCTACAGGAGCACCTAATGGTCCATTCCAAATATTAGATGTTGTAGGACTTGTAACTGCATATAATATTGTTATAATGGATCCTCGCTCACAAGACCCTCAAACAACTCAAGGAAAAATAGCAGCAAAGCTTAAGGAAAAAATAGATGCTGGTGAAACTGGTATCAATGCTGGAAAAGGATTTTATGAATACTAAATAGTTTTTTAACTATTTAATTTT
>CAMODR010000022.1 GCA_946611495.1 uncultured Methanobrevibacter sp.
AATATGTATCATCATCAGAGTTTTCAAAACCACATTTTGGACATACTTTCATGAGAATCACCCCTAATATTGATAATAATAATTAGGATTGGCAATATAAAAAGTTTTCTAAATGAATTTATAAAAAAGTTTAAAATTAAGTATTAAAAAAAAGAAATTGATAGATTAAAAATAAAAATAAAAGAAAATAAATAAAAAAAGTAAAAGTAAAAGAAATAATGAATAAAAAAAGTAAAAGTAAAAGAAATAATGAATAAAAAAAAGTTAAAATAAAAGAAAACAACTATTTAGCCTCAGACCTTACAATCTTTTTAGCCTTAGCATTTCCTTTTACGTCTTTTTCATTCTTTTCCTTTCCAAGATTATTAAGCTCTTCTAGTGAGCAGGTAAAGCGACATCTTGGGAATCCAGAGCATCCTACAAAGTCACCATATCTTCCAGAACGTTTTAATAAGTCTTTACCACATTCAGGACATACTCCAACGACTTCAGGAGCCCTTCGTCTGCTTACATCCTTACCACAATGAGGGTCAAGACAAACATGATCTCTGCCTTTTCCACTTTGCTTCTTAATGGAAATCATAGGCAATCCACAATTAGGACATGTTTTCTTTAGAATATTAGCTCCTTTCGGCAAGGAATAGGTAATCTTACATTTAGGGAAGTTAGAACAGCCTACAAAGGTGTTCTTATTTCTTGGAGAGTACCTCTTAATCAATTTGCCTCCGCAAGTACACTCACCTACAACATTAGTTTCCTGATAAGCACCATAAAGCTTTTCACCAATATTCTTTTTGTTTTGGTTGATTTCACTTAAAATGGTTTTTACTTCCTTTTCACCATTTTCAAGAATCTGTTCTTTAGTGAACTTATCTTGAGAGATTCCTTCAAGCTCTTTTTCAAAGCCACGAGTCAACTCTTCACTTGTTAGGTCATTACAGTACTGCTTTAATGTATCTATCATATTAATACCTAAAGGCTTGACTTCAATCTTCTTGCCTTCAATGTATTTTCTATCATATAACTTAGCAACAATGTCTGCACGTGTAGCCTTTGTACCTAACTCTCTCTTTTCAAGTTCCTTAATAAGAGAAGCCTCATTATAACGAGCAGGCGGCTTAGTTTCCTTTTCCTCTACAAGAATCTTATGAATCTTAAGCTTATCGCCTTTCTTGATTGGAGGGAACTGGTCATTTTCCTGTTTCTTGAATGGATAATGCTTTAGCCAACCTTCATAGGAAACTCTTTTTCTTGAGAATACGAATTTCTCATCAGCCACATTCAAAAGGGTTTTCATGGTTTCCAATTTGGAATCTTCAGAGAATACACTGATAAATCTGTAAACGATTAACTCATAAATCTTTGCCTCATCTGCAGACAAATTAGATGGCAATACGCCAGTAGGGTGTATAGCAGGGTGAGCTGCATCTGTCTTTTTACCTTCATTAGGCTTAAGAGTAGCAGGCAAGTCAATTATATGCTTCTTAAACTCAGGATCCTTAGCAAGGCCTGCAAAAATGGTCTTGAATTCCAAAGACTCTGGAAGTTTTTGAGATGAAGTACGTGGATAGGATGTATATCCTCCAACATATAGGTTTTGAGCTGCCACTTGAGTTCTTTTAGGAGAGAAACCGAATACAGTGTGAGCTTCAGATTGAAGACCTCCTAAATTAAATGGAATAGGTGGTTTTCTAACAGTTTCCTTAACGCTTACGCTACTGACATCAGCATCTGCCCCTTGACATTCAGCATATATCTTTTTAGCTCTTTCTTCATCAAAGATCTTGCCTTCAACATGTTCTGCTATAATGTCATAATCAGATTTGGCTTTGATTTGCCAGTAAGGCTCTGGTACGAATGCTTGAATCTCCTTTTCCCTATCTGCCAAAATTGATAAGGTTGGAGTCTGGACACGACCTACAGATAAGCTGATGTATCTTGAACTTGATGTTCTCACTGCTCTCATCAATGCAGAGGAAATGTTCATACCATAATAATAGTCAAGCATATGCCTTGCAATACCTCTGTCAACCTGATGAATATCTATATCAATCAAATTCTCATAAGCATCAATGATGTCTTTTTTAGTCAAGGTTGAAAATTTCATACGGGCAGCTTTAGCTTCAGCATTATTGCCGCACGCATACTTCAATGCATTATATCCGATTAAAGTTCCTTCCACATCGTAATCGCAAGCATGAATAAACTTATCTGCGCCTTTTGACATCTTTTTAATTGCATTAATGTAATCTCGAGTATACTTTTGCTTTTCCACTTCATAAGCAGGAACCCAAGTCAAATCAAAACCTAACCTATCTCTAGAGCTAGCAGAAGTTAAGGAATATAAATGTCCTACAGCAGATAAAACAGTGATCTGTTTACCGTCCCTTTCTAATTCCCAATAATTAATCTTTTTATTGTATCTTTTCTTTTGGGCATTTTTAGAAAGTGCCTTTGCTATCTTCTCAGCAGATTTTGGTTTTTCTGAAATAATTACCTCATGCATATTATCACATAATAATAAAAAAAATTTTAATAAAATTATAAATTTCAATTTGTAAAAATTTGCTATTAATAAAATACAAATTTCATTTTGTAAAATTTGTTATAATAATTTTAAATGAATTTCAAATAAAGCTTTAAAAAAAATTAATGGTTTTTCAAAATGAAAAAAAATTATTTGAAATTATAAATATTTTATATTCAATTTTAATATTTAATGTTTTCTATTTTTTGAAAAAATAAAAACTAAGTTAAGTCAAAATTGATTTTGATAAAAAGAAGTATCAAATATCTTTCAATAAAACAAGTAAATATTAGGAAATTTAAGAAAAATGAATAATAATTTAATAATAAAATTGTAAATTAGAATATTTTATTCCTTTTTTACCTTATTATCCATCATGTCTTCTTTATAAAATCCAAAGAAGTTTGTACAATAGCCACACATAGGATATTCGCCATAATGATAGTGTGCACCTTCATCAGAGTTCATATCAAACTCTTTTCCACAAGTATAACAAGTTTCTATCTTTGCTTCTTTATCTGATTGAGTTTTTTCTTCCTGATTGTGATCTTCATTATTAATTTCCATATCCATAATATCATCCATCAATAAAACCATTCATAAAATTATCAATAATAATATTAATTATATTATAGTATACAAAACTAGTTATTAAAAGACTATTTTGTATAGAACTCTTTTGACAAAATTAAAATTTGAATATATTATAAACTTAGACTTAATATTATTTAAATTTTAGTTATTTAGTAATTTTAGTTATTTAAGTAATACTAAAAATCACTTATTTAATAAAATAAAGATTATTAAATTAAATAGAATAAAATCAGTGCAATATATAAAAATAGATAAAAAATAAAGAAAATTAAATAAAATAAATAAAAATAGAAAAAAATTATTAAATTAAAAAAAATTAAAAAAAATCTAAATTAAAAAAGAATAAAAATAAAATAAAAAATTAATTAAAAAGAATTTAATTAATTAATATCATATTTTTGTAAGAGTAAAAGCTCTTCAGTAGATAATTTTTTACCGTTTTTGAATTTATCGAAGATAGCTTCAGCTCTTTCTTTTTCTTCACGATTTTTCTTACCAGGAGCATTGCTAGATTTTTCAGGTCTGCGCCTTCTAGATCTGTTGCTTCCTAATTTTTTATTGATAACATGAATTTCACTTAAAATGCCTTTAAATTCTTCATGTTTAGCAGAAGCGTTTTTCCTAGCTTGGATGAATAATTTGTGTGCTTCATCAGCAGCAGTTCTTATTTCATCGGTTTTTCTAAAGTAAGAAAGCATTTGTTCGTGAGCTTCTTGTGCTTGTTCAGAAAGTTCGACAACTTTAGCGTGATACTCTTCAGATTTTTTCTTGAGTTCAGCAGCTTCTTCTTTAACTTTGTTGTCTTCTTTGATTTCTGCAAGTTGTTTTCTTAAATCGTTTGCTGTTTTAACAAGCTGATTTTCTTTTTTGATGTCTAAAACTCTGGTTTCAATGATCTTATCAATCTTTTTGATTTCAGTTTCAATCTTGATTTTATCTCTTTTACCAGAAGACCATTCGAGATTTTTGATTTCTTCGTTTACTTTATTACGTGCTTTCTTGTTTTCTTCAACTTGTTTGTTGATTTCATTACGTTGGTCTCTGTATTCAATAGCTTTTGCTAAGTTTTCTTTTAATTCAGAGTTTAATTCATCACGGATTTTACGTTGTTCTTTAGCTTCTCTGTTGAAAGCTTCTCTTTCATCAGCAACATTAGCGATGAGTTCTTCCCTTTCGTCTTTTTGAGCTCTGACTCCTTCAATGGTATCAGCTAATTCAAAATCAACAGGTTCTGGAAGAGAGTTTTTCCTTTTAGATTTTTTAGGTTTTTCTTCTTCAGCTTCTTCCTCAGCAGCTTCCTCAACTACTTCCTCTTCAGCTTCTTCCTCAGCAGCTTCCTCAACTACTTCCTCTTCAGCTTCTTCCTCAGCAGCCTCTTCAACTACTTCTTCTTCAGCTTCAACAACTTCTTCTGCTTCTTCTTCAACTACTTCTTCAGTTGCGTCTGCAACTTGTTCTTCTTGATTTTCGACAACTACATCAGTAGATTCAACTACTTCAGTTTCAATTTCAACTTCTTTATCCACGTCAGCACCCTCTTCAGTGTTTTCAGAATTTAAGTTAATAACGACATCTAAGACGTCGGTAAGATTACGGGTTTCTACAATAATATCTGCATTTTCTTTTAAAGCAGGTTTAGCATTGAATGCAACACCATAACCAGCAGATTCAATCATAGAAATATCATTAGCTCCATCTCCAACAGCAACACATTCCTCTAAAGAAATGTCTTTGTCTTCAATGAATTTAGATAAAACATCTAATTTTGAACCAGATACTAATGGTCCAGTAACTTCACCTGTTAAGACCCCGTTTTCTTCAACAAGTGAATTTGTGAATACATTATCCACATTTAGTTTTTCCTTAATAACATCGGCAATTATATTAAAACTGCCACTTATAATAGCTACATCAAAACCATTTTCCTTTAATCCGGAAATAGTTTCTTCAGCACCTTCCATTAGAGGCATTTCATTAGCTAATGTTTTAATGTCTTCAGTAGAAGCTCCTTTAAGAAGCTCAACTCTTTTCTTAATGGATGTTTCGAAGTCGATTTCACCTTGCATAGCTTGCTCAGTGATTTTTGCAATTTGATCTTCAATATTTACCAATTTTCCAATCTCATCTATGCCCTCACCATCAATAATAACATTATCTAAGTCAAATACTACAAGTTTAATCAAATATATCACCAAATTATATTAAGTCCAATTCGCTAAGTCTAGCTTTAGCGTTTTCAACACCTAACCTAGCGTCTTGTTTGGTTTTTGCACCGGTACATACTACTTTACCGGAACCGAATAATAATAAAACTACTTTAGGATCAGATAAACGGTAAACTAAACCTGGGAATTGTTCAGGTTCATATTCAGTGTTTTCTAATTCCAAAGCAACTGCTTCTAAATTTAATGTGGATTGTAAATTTGCAGAAGCAACAATATTTTGAATTTTAATATCAAACTCATGAGGAATTTCAGTATCAATTTTTCTCATAAGATCGACTGTCTTTTTAATAGCTAATTTAGAATCATCGATAGATTTAGCGCCAGTACAAACGAGTTTACCAGAACTAAAAATCAAAGCTGCAGTTTTAGGGTCTTGAAGTTTAAAGACTAGACCTGGAAACTGTTCTCTATTAAAATCGACACCTTCTAATGCTTCAGCAACTTCAGTAAGAACGATATCTTTACCAATGCTAGCAGAAGCTACAATGTTTTCAATTTTTATATCAACATCGGTCAATTATATACCTCCAAATCAAATTTAAAAAAAGTAAGTAAATATTTTAAAAAATCAATATAATTTTAGTTTTACAAATGAAAAAATCTAATATAAAAAAACGGTAAAATTAATAAATTATTTAATAAAATTTTTACTAATAAAATATATTATTTAAATAGTATATAAAGTTAATTGAAAAATTTTTAAAAAATCATAAAAATATTATGAAATAAGGCAAAAGTAATAATTTTATTGTTTCATAAAATAAAAACAAAAAATCTTAGAATAATTTTTTAAATAATAAGGGAAAAAGTATAAATAATAAAAGATAAGTTTTAAATTAAAAAATAGAAATTCTTAAGTTAAAAATTCAATAAATGAGAATTTAAAAAACTTATTTGAACTGATAGAAACTTTTGACAAAAAATAGATTTTATAAAAACCAAGAATTGAAGAATTCATATTTGAAGGGATAATATGATAGAAGTAGAAGTCAAAGCAAAAATCGATAATTTCGAAGACATAAAAGTGAAACTCAATCAAATTAATGCTGTTAAAACAAAAACAGAAGAACAAATTGACAGATACTTTAACAGCCCAGTTAAAGACTTTGCTGAAACTGATGAGGCTTTAAGAATAAGAGAAACAATAACAGAAGACTCACACAATTTATTCATAACTTATAAAGGCCCTAAAATAGATAAAAAAAGCAAGACTAGGGAAGAAGTTGAGATGAAGATAGAGGACAGCGACAAATGCAGCAAGATCTTTGAAAACTTAGGCTTTAAGGAAGTTAGAACTGTCAAAAAGAACAGAGAATACTTTAAGCTTGACAATTTTGAGATAAGCCTTGACGATGTTGAAGGTTTAGAACCATATATGGAAATAGAGATAGCATTGGAAGATGGAACTGACTATAATGAAGCACAAGATAAAATATTTGATTTGTTTAAAGATTTAGGCATTACAGATGGCTTTGAAAGAACTTCATATCTAGAATTATTAGAAAATTTAGACAAATAAACCTCAAAAATAAGACAACGAATTACAAAAACTAAACAAATAAATTTCAAAAAGTAGAAAATAAACTTCAAAAAAATTTGGAATAAGTATAAAAATAGAAAACTTATTATATAACAAACTCATTATATTAAAATCATAATAAAAATAATGTTAAAAAATTATTCAACTATATTTACAAAAAGCGAGATGTGAAAATGCAATATTATACAAGTCCTTTTAACAAGGAAGAGGAATATAAATTCCCTAAAAATATTACTATTTATGATACTACTTTAAGAGATGGAGAACAAACTCCAGGAGTTTGCTTTTCCAAAGAAGACAAATTAGAAATTGCAAGAAAATTAGACCAATTAAGAATTCATCAAATTGAAGCTGGTTTCCCAATCGTCTCAGATAGAGAAGCGTCTACAGTTAAAGCAATAGCTAATGAAGGATTAAATGCTGAAATCATCTGTTTGGCAAGAACCAAAAAAGCAGACATCGATAAAGCACTTGACTGTGATGTAGATGGAATAATCACATTCATGGGAACCTCAGATATTCATTTAGAACATAAAATGCACATAAAAAGGCAAGAAGCATTGAATATTTGCATGAAATCTATTGAATATGCTAAAGATCATGGATTATTTGTAGCATTCTCTGCAGAAGATGCTACAAGAACCGATTTAGACTTCTTAAAAAGAGTATACTCCAAAGCAGAAAGTTATGGTGCAGACAGAGTGCACATTGCAGATACTGTTGGAGCAATAACTCCACAAGGAATCACATTCCTTATTAAGGAACTTAGAAAAGTAACTGACATTGACATTGCTATGCACTGTCACAATGACTTTGGATTAGCAGTTATAAATTCCATTTATGGATTATTGGCAGGAGGTACTGCAGTTTCAACTACAGTTAACGGAATTGGAGAAAGAGCTGGAAATGCATCTCTTGAAGAGCTTATTATGTCCTTAAAGTTATTATATGGTAAGGATTTAGGATTCAAGACCAAATATATCCAAGAGCTTTCAAACTTAGTATCCCAAAAAACAGGATTAGAAATTCCATATAACAAGGCAATTGTAGGTAAAAATGTATTCAGACATGAATCTGGAATCCATGTAGATGCTGTTATTGAAGAGCCTCTTACTTATGAACCATACTTACCTGAACTTGTGGGCCAAAAAAGGCAATTGGTTTTAGGAAAACATTCAGGATGCAGAGCTGTTAAGGCAAAGCTCGATGAATGTGGTTTTAAAGTAACCAATGACCAACTCTGTGAAATCGTTAAAAGAGTAAAACAAAGCAGAGAAGAAGGTAAATACATTAACGACGATGTATTTAAAGACATCGTTAGAAGTATCGATTCAAATTATGTTGATTTATAAAAAAATCAACTTTTATTTTTTTTAAAGATATACTTAACTTAGTTAAATAATAATTATTTAAGTTCTCATTTAAGCAAAACCATTTATTTTAGAAATTCTAAAAAAAAACTAATTTTAATAAATAAACTAATTTTAAACAAAAAAACCAATCTTAAATAAATAAATTTATAATCTTAAAAATTAAACTTAAAATATAATAAAAAATATCAATTAAAATAAAAGGTTAATTCATTAAAGACCTTGAATTTAATATCAATTATATTTAGGAGATTAAACTTGAATATTACAGAAAAAATATTATCTCAAAAGAACGGGAAAGAAGTAAGTCCTGGAGAAATAATCGAAATAGATGTTGATTTAGCTATGTCTCATGATGGAACTTCCCCACCTGCAATAAAAACCTTCGAAAAAATAAGCGATAAAGTATGGGATAATGAAAAAATAGTTATTGTCTTTGACCATAATGTTCCTGCAAACACCATTGGATCTGCAGAGTTTCAAAAGGTGGCAAGAAACTTCATAAAAACTCAAGGAATTAAAAATCATTACATACATGGTGAAGGAATATGTCACCAAGTCCTTCCTGAAAAAGGACATGTTGAGCCAGGAATGGTAATTGTAGGTGCAGACTCACACACCTGCACATACGGTGCCTTTGGAGCATTTTCCACAGGAATGGGTGCAACTGACTTGGCAATGGTTTACGCTACTGGAAAAACATGGTTTATGGTCCCAGAAGCTTTAAAAATAGAAGTTGAAGGAAACTTAAGACCTGGAATTACATCAAAAGACTTAATTTTGAATATTATTGGAGAAATAGGAATTGCCGGTGCAACATATAATACTGCAGAATTCTGTGGAGAAACCATAGACAACTTATCTGTTGAAAGCAGAATGACCATGACAAACATGGCAATTGAGATGGGCGCTAAAAACGGCATCATGGAGCCTAATGACTCAACAATAGAATATGTCTGCAAAAGAACCGGCAAGACAAAAGATCAATTGAATATAGTCAAATCAGATAAGGATTCAACATACCTTAAGGAATATCTATTCAATGTAGATGATATGGAAGCCCAAATAGCTTGCCCAAATGATGTGGATAATGTTAAACCTTTATCACAAGTTGAAGGAACTCATATTGACCAAGGATTTATAGGATCATGTACCAATGGAAGATTATCTGACCTTGCACAGGCTGCAGCAGTCCTTGAAGGAAAACAAGTCCATGATGATGTAAGACTCATTATCATTCCAGCTTCCCGTGAAATCTATCAGAATGCAATGGATTTAGGATACATAAAAACATTCCTAGACGCTGGTGCAATCGTTTCCAATCCTGGATGCGGACCATGCTTAGGAGGACATTTAGGAGTTTTATCTGAAGGTGAAACAAGCATTTCATCAACAAACAGAAACTTTAAGGGCAGAATGGGAGATCCTAATTCCTCTGTTTATCTTGCAAATGCAGGAGTTGTAGCTGCTTCTGCAATTTCTGGATTCATTGAAAATCCAGACAACTTATAATCAACAAGGAATTCTAATCAACTCAAGAAGCCATAATGGGATTACAAATGAGTTTTATTTTTATAATTTGATTTTATGAAAAATAATCAATTTAGGAGTTATAAAAATGACCCAAAATACAGACAATGATGTAAATGTAAGATTGATTGAAAAGATCAATAAGGTAGAAGAAGACTATGGCAAGAAATTTTCAAACACTCAAAAAATTCTAATGACTACCGACGGATCAATTACTGCCATATTAGACGTTCTTCATGGAAAAATTGACTTAAAAACACTTGAACAACATTTTGAAGAGGCAACAGAAGAAAACGCAAAACTAGTAAACGTAGATGTTGGAGATGAAGTCAATTTTAGAGAAATCGTAATGCATAAGGACGACCAGCCATTGATTTACGCTAAATCTTATATTCCATTAAAAAGATTGACTGCTGAAGTCAAGGAAGACTTGACAAGAGCAGACATTCCTATTGGAAGAATATTGAAAAAATATGATTTTGAAACAAGACGTGAAATCAATATCATTAAAATAGAAAAGGCAAATGAGACTTTAATTGACCTTTACAATACCAATGAGGATTTCCTTGCAAGAGATTACACTATAATCAAAGATGGTGAAATACTAATGTGGATTAAGGAATACTTCCCAGTTAGTTATTTCACTGAAAACTAGAAATAAAATAAAACCTACTAACTGAAAACTAATAATTATTCTAAATAAGAACTAAGGTGGATGATATGGGAGTTAAATTTAAAGATATAGTTTCTCCACAAGACATTAACTTAAAAGATTTGGAAGGAAGAACTGTAGCAA